>JAQTZL010000002.1:300000-432663 GCA_028687755.1 Candidatus Nanopelagicales bacterium | reverse complement strand
AAGCGCCCAGCGCTGTCCATAGAAGTCAATAGACCCAGCTTCAGTCACTCCGATACCGGGGCCAGAAACGAACAAGGCCCCCCGTGAGGAGGGCCTTGCCATGCGAACTTTCGTAGCGGGGAGAAACTGAGGATGCACGATCTTTGGGTTGCGTGCCATGCAAGATGCGCTCACAAACAGCCATTTCTGCACTCCCTTCTGCACTCCCCTGGGGGTGCAAGCCTGCACCCACCCCGCACACTTTGAAGCCTTGCTCTTACCGAATCACGGTGTTCGGTATGCGTCAGCCCTAGGACTGACCGCGAGAACCGTCACCGTCCGCGCCGCGTCGTCAATGCGGTAGATGACGCGGTAGGTGCCTCGCCGCGCACTGTGGCGATCGGCCAGCGGCGGCATGAGTTGCTTGCCCACTCGTTGCGGATTCTCCAGAAGTGGTCCGACGATGAATTCGTACGCGGCGAATGCGATCGATGAGGGAAGCCCTTCAGCGAGTTGACGCCTTGCCGTGGCGGTAATGACCAGCTCATACATCTAGGCGTCATGCACCCGTCGAGCGGGCGCGCATGACTGCAGCGAGCGCGTTGAGATCTTCCACGCGCCCCTCGGCGAGATCCGCCTCAGACTCGGTGAGCTGACGAATGAGCGCCCCATCAGCGAGTACGGCAATGGTTTCCTCCAAACGTTCCACGTCATCGGGCGACATGATCACTGCAGAAGCCTGCCCGTGGACGGTCACCGTGACCCGCTCATGCTGACCGTTGACACGACTCACCACTTCAGAAAGATGGGCCTTCACTTCAGCAAGGGGCATCGTGGACATGGTCAAAAGTATGACTATGTATCGCAACGTCGTCAACTTTGGCGCGCGGCCCGCACTGAAATGACTACAGGGTCCCTGATTTCTCAGAGACCCTGTAGCGGAAGAATCATTTAGTTGAATCTTCAAATAGTAGCGGGGAGACACCGAGGATGCACGATCTTTGGGTTGCGTGCCCAGCGAGTTACCCTCACAAACGGTTAATTTTGCATCCCCCTCTGCACCCCACTGAGGGTACAAGCCTGCACCCACCCCGCACACTTTCGTCTTGCTGGTCATGGCTTCCACAACCAGCGGCAACCGAACCCATAGCAATCCCAGGACATCGCGCTTGTCAGCGATGCATTGCGCGCTATCGCGCTTCGCATCGTCGCCGTGACACAGACGGGCGAGACGGACGAATGCACACGAGCTCCCGCTGTAGTCATGACGAGCCCGGCGACTTACGCAGAGCCGTGAGTATCCGGCGTTCCAAGTCCAGGTGCAGGTTGAGAACGGCGTGCAGGGTCCGCGTGAGGGACACCGCATCCAGGCCCGTCGTGGCCCTCGCGAGCTCGTCGACACGCGCCCGCAGGAAGCGCCATTGGGCTGCTGCAGCGTCCACCAGTAGTTCCACCGCTGCGGGTATCTCGTCGGGCCTGGGCACGACGAGTTTCTCACGTTCCGCGTGCGCGCAGATCAGTTCGGACAGAGCTTGGTGCAGTTCCTTCCTCGCTTGGTCGAAGTCGTGGCCGGTGGTGACGGCGGTGTGGATAGCCAGTGCCAGTTGGGGGAACTGCCCGAGAAGACGCTCTTCGTGGTCGACAAACCGATGATGTGCTGTCAATAGCGATCTCGATGCTGGCACGGCGTCACCGGTCTTGGGGCGCGGGGTCGTCGAGGGCATCGAGTTCGCGCTCGAAGGGATCCAGTACCGGGGCCTCCAGGTGCACTCGGGGAAGGAACCGGTCCAGCCAGCGCGGGATCCACCAGGCGCGTCGGTCGGCGATGGCCATCGCTGCGGGCACCAGTACGAGTCTCACCAAGGTGGCATCTATCGCTATCGCCACCGCAAGTCCGAACCCGAATAGGTTGACCACCCGCTGGTCGTTGAGTAGGAAACTCAGGAACACCACGACCATGACGGATGCAGCGGCGGTGATTACCCTGGCGGTGGCCGCCACGCCGTCCGCGACAGACGCGCCCGCTTCCCCTGTCCGCTGGTACTCCTCGCGAACTCGGCTGAGGAGGAACACCTCGTAGTCCATGGATAGGCCAAACAGGACCGCGAACAGCATCATCGGAGCAAAGGACTCGATCGGCCCAGGCGCCGTGCCGAGCAAGCCGCCGAGCCATCCCCACTGGAAGACCGCGACCACCAGACCGTAGGCGGCACCGACTGAGAGCAGGTTCACCACGGCCGCCTTCACGGGGATGAAGACCGACCGGAATTCCACGAGCAGGAGCAACATGCTCAACGCGACGACGAATCCGATGAACCAGATGAGGCGCTCTCCCAGTCGGTCGGCCAGGTCGACGGCCGTCGCCGTGCCACCACCCACGTGGATCGTGCCGCCAACTTGTGGCAGCACATCGGTGCGCAGCGTGTGGACCAAGGCCTCGGTCGACTCGTCCTGCGGAGAGCCAACGGGGACGACGCTGAGGATGGCGGCATCGCCGGTGGGGGTGAGTGCGGCCGCCGAAACGGACGCGACCCCCGGGACCGCGATGAGGTCGGTGCGCAACTGTTCCAGCCAGGCCTGCGCTTGGGACGGTGAGGCCGCCGAGTCGTTTTCAGCGGTGACCAGCAACGGGCCCGTCCAACCGGGCCCGAACTCGGCGGCCACAATGTCGTAGGACCTACGAGTAGTGCTGTCCTCAGGTGACGAACTGCCATCGCTGGTACCCAGGCGGATGAAGAGTAGCGGTGCAGCTAGCACGAGGAGAACCGTGGTCGAGATGACCAGGTAGGGCCACGGCCGAGCCTGGATGCGCCGGGTCCACCGGTGCCATCCGCTGACTGCCCCGCCGCCTTGGTCGAACCGGACCCGACGGATCCGGAAGCGGTCGAGCTTGCCGCCGAAGACGGCCAGCAGCGCGGGCAGGAGCGTGACGGCCGCCAGAAGGGTCGCGGCGACCGTGATCGCGCTGGCCAGACCCAGCGCCGACACGAACGGGATCCCGATGAGCATGAGGCTGAGCAGTGCGACGATCACTGTGGAGCCGGCGACTAGGACCGAACGGCCTGCGGTGGATACGGCGATAGGAATCGAGTCTCCCGGTGGGTGGCCGGTGAACATGCCCTCCCGATGTCGCGTCACAATCAGCAGCGCGTAGTCGATGCCGACGCCCAGACCGATCATCGCGGCGACGACGGGAGCGGCGGTTCCGATAGGAATCCACGCCGATAGCAGCCCCACCACCGACAGGCCGAAGATGAGAGCGAACACGGCCGTCAGGATGGGGACGACCATTGCGTAGAGCGAGCCGAAAGCCAGTAGGAGCACCACCATCGCCGCAATCAGCCCGACGGCCTCGCTGCCGCTCGGCCCGGATTCAGTCTGCGTCGCGGCACCACCGAACACCACCTCGGCACCGATGTCGCGAATACCAGAGGCCGAGGCCTGGGCCGCTTCGACCGACTCGCGGGGAATGTCCGCAGAAGCCTGATCGAAGAGCACTGTGACGATTGCAGTGTCGCCGTCCGCGGACACCGTGGCACCAGGACCGTAGGGCGATTGGACCACAGCCACGTCCGGTCCGGTGCGGATGGCGGCAAGTGCGGATTCGACAGCAGCGCGGACCCCCGGGTCCGCGATGCCTTTGTCGGTGCGAATCACGATCTGCATGGGATCCCCCGACTGATCGGGGAACCTCTCCTGCATTGTCACGCGGGCCGCCGCCGAGTCGGAGCCGGACACCGACAGGTCATTGGCGAAGGAGCCTCCTGCCAAGTTCTTCCCGGCGAGTGCCAGAACGATCAGCATCAGCCAGCCGACGATCACCAGCCACCGGTGCGCGACGGAGAACCTCGCCAGGGTTCGAAGCGGCGACCGCCTAGCCAGACTCGTGTTGGTAACTCCCGAAGTGACCACTTTGCTCGCTCCTTTGGCTGTGCGCAGCACCGCACCCTGCTACGGTAGACACGTGTCAACGCAGAGAGTAAAACACATGTATATCCACGTGTCTACTCCATGGAGGGGCATTCGGCCATGACAACGCCTGGACTGGGTCCCGCGACACCGTCCATGGGCAAGCGCCAGTTGACCCGCGACCGAATGCTCGACACGGCCCTGCAACTGTTCAGCGAGCACGGCTACCTCGGCGTCCGGGTCGAGGACATCGCGACACGGTCCGGAGTGTCGCGGGCGACGTTCTACAAGCACTTCTCCGAACGAGAGCAGATCCTCGCAGAGTTGTTTGAGCGCCTGCTGGGGACCGCATCCGAGGAGCCACCGGACTCCGGGCCGGTGGCTCAGCAGATGGTCGCGGCGGTCGAGGGTGCCGTGGCACGGATGCTCGAGCAGGAGCAGCTCGCCAGGTTCGTCTACAGCCTGCCCGTACGCCACAGCGCGCTGCTGCGTCCTGGCGTTCGCGCCACCCCGTACGTGTTCGAACAGGTCACCCGATTGCTCGAGCAAGGTGCGCGCACCGGCGAGATCCGCGCCGACATCCCCGTCCCACTTCTGGCGCGCCACGTGTTGGCAGCACTGGAAACCGCCATGCGCGACTGGGCGGAGGGTGCGGTCGACGAGCCGCTAAGCCGCGTCGGCTTGATGCTCGCGCTCAGTCTTGACGGCGTCGTCGCGCACTAGTGCTCGGCCTACATGTCCGATGCATGGACGGGTGTCGCCGGCTCGTACAACCGGTCTGAGCGTCCCGCCTTCTTCAGCATAACGAGGCATGACCTCGCAACAGAAACCGCCTGAAATGGAAGGGGAATCTCAGCCCTAAAATTCCCCACAACAAGTTCATCCAATGAACGGGCTGACAAGTGACTCACACTCCAAAACAGCTGATCTGATGAGAAGTCACATGAACCTGCTCGCCGTCGCATGAACAGACGGGAGTCGAAACGCAAAAGAGGGCCTCTCTTGTGAGAGACCCTCTTTTAGTTGATTCTTCAACTTTTTTTTGTAGCGGGGAGACATAAGTAGGGCGCGATCTTTGGGTTTCGTGCACTGCAAGATCTCTGCACGAATCCGCACTTTTGCACCCCCGTCTGCACTCCCCCGGGAGTGCAAGCCTGCATCCCACAGTCCATAAACGCAAACGATATTCCACGAACAGTTCGAAGACATGTGTCAGGCATCGCAGATCTTTAGCCTTGCAATGCGATGCTCAACTTCGGAGCCTCAACTGATGCGAACTGCCAAATCAATTCTGGCTGTGTTCGGTGGTAGTGATGAGCAAGAACGACCCGAAGGCCGGCAATGCCGACCCAATCAATTGACGGATGCTCGGCCTTGAGTTCTGCCGAACAGCTCGTCGCAGCTTCACCGATGATTTCAAGGAGTCGCTCAGCGGCACGAAGCAAGATCTCATCACTAACTGTGCCGCGGGCTTGCAGTACTTCTTCGAGTGCTGCACACGCTTCGAGGATATCGAGGCGGCGTAGGTCATCCCCACGGCTCACAGAGATACGGCCTCGGCAAGCAGATGTGCATCGCGTGTCTTGAGACTGCCAACGGGAATAACGTCAATATCGCAATCCAGCAATGCACGCAGATCGAGTTCGAGATGAATCTGATCAAGAATCGAGGCACCGGGACCGAACTCAACCAAGAAGTCAACATCGGAGTCTTCGCGATCCTCAGCTCGCGCCACCGAACCAAAGACTTTAATATCGAGGGCATGCCTCCGAGCCAAGAGACCCTTAATGTCCTCGGCATGCGCCATCACTTTGTTGCGAATTTCACCCACGCAACCATCCTAAGGCAAGAACTTCAGCACAATTCGAATCTGCCACCGGCCGACTCAGTCGACGCGCTATCACTCAACTAGCGTTCCACAACCCCATCAGGAGACATTCATCCTGGGCCATCACTGCCCCGTGCCAATCCGAAGAATTGCACCTCACCGCCGCGAGCCCAAGCGGCATGATCGCCAACCCAATCCGTCCGGGAAACCGGGTTAAGATCAGAAACAACAGGATGCTGTGTAAGCGAGATTCTTGCCCACAGGTGAGTCCGGGATCAAAGGCTCAGGTCATTGCCGCCTGAGTTCGGTGAGGATCTGCTCCAGTGTGGGGCTTCCACGCAATCCTTTAGGAGTTTGGTAGAGCCTGCAGGAAAGCCCTGGCTGTGCGTCGCCAACTGCGAAGGGGTCAAGCCCATTGATCAGGATGCTGGGAGAACCAATGAATCCCATTCGCAGCGCGTCGGCATTTGTTTCCACCCGCTGCAGTTCCAGTATCACGCCCACGTTTCCCGTTATGGCTAGAGCTTCTAAGAGCAGCGCTTCGGCTTGAATCCAGTTGGGACAACTATCGAAATACTGGAGTACCACGGTGGTCATGCCAGGATCCTCCTACAAGGCGACCGCGACCGAAAATCGTCTCGACATAAGCCACGATCTATGTGCGCGGTGCGTACATGATCACTGCAACACCGACAAGACAAAACGCCGCACCGATGACGTCAAAGCGATCGGGACGAAAACCATCCACGATCATTCCCCAAGCCTGGGAACCGGCAACAAAGATGCCGCCATGCGCCGCTAGGCCGGCTTGCTCTCAGTTCTCGCTGCGAAAACCCAAGTGAGTCTTCGCAGCGTCTTCTTCTGCCTCAAGCATTCCACCATTCGTGTGATCTCCCAAGGACACTCGTTGGAGGCGGCCGCGGCGCTATTCCGCTCCCTTGGGGATCCGACACGGTTGTCAATTGTGCAACTGCTGGCAGTTGATGAGATGCGGGTTGTTGATCTGACGACGCGTCTGCGACTGGCACAGTCGACGGTGTCAGGACATCTGGCTTGCTTGCGCGACTGCGGCTTAGTGGTGTCGCGGGCGGAAGGCCGGGCGTCAGTGTTCTCCCTAGCGCATCACGAACTGATCGACCTGCTGGGCTCTGCTGAGCAGCTTCTGGCCGCCACCGGCAATGCCGTTACGTTGTGCCCCGCGTATGGCCCGAGAGAATTCAAAAGATGAGGGAGGCGACAACGGCAGAGCAGGGGGCGACCGGTCGCGCGATTTTCTATGCAAAGTTCACGATCGTCTACAACGTCATGGAAGGCATCATCGCGGTCGCCGCCGGCGCAGTTGCCGGGGCAATTTCGCTGATCGGCTTCGGTGTCGATTCAATGATCGAAGTCGCTGCCGCGACAGTTGTTCTGGTAAGACTCCTGACCACAGTGCGCGGCGAAGAACCAGACGAAGCCAAGGAACGACGCGCTCTGAAGTTCATTGCGATCACATTCTTCGCCCTCGCCGCCTACGTCATATTCGAAGGCCTCCGCAACTTGATCATCGGGGAGGAACCAGATACCTCCATCATCGGCATCCTCATCACGGGGCTGTCGATCGTCATCATGCCGAGGCTCGCGCGAGCCAAACGCCGCGCAGGGGAGGAAATGGGTTCGAGGCTGGTCATCGCTGACGCCGCAGAGACAAAACTGTGTGCCTTGTTGAGCGTGTCCACCTTCGCGGGGCTGGTCGCTTTCGCGGTGTTTGGACTGCCTTGGATCGACTCCGCTGCAGGATTCGTCATCGCCATCTTCGCAATATAGGAAGGCACAGAGGCGTGGAAAGGCGAAGTTGTCTGCGATGACGACGCGTAAATCAATGGCCTCGCCGCCATCACTTGCGTAGGCAACTACTGACGTCAAAATCAGAATTCAAAACACCACTCAATTGAGTTATCGGAGGCCTACGAGCCAAATTGTCTCAATAACTCGGACACGTCTTCACGAAGTTTGTCGACTAAGCCTTGCAATTGGCTTCCCGCCATCTACGCCAAACAGAGTGCGATTGCGACTACTGCAAGTACTGAACGCATGATTCAAGACCGCCGGGGGCTGACTTAACGATCGCTCCACCACCGGCTTACCTCGGGTAGACTAACGAGCCCTGCGATTCAGATCCGCAAGATAGTCGTTGTAGTTTGCCATTTCTTGGTTGCCATCACGATCGGCCTGTCTGTCTTTTCGGCGGGCTTCGCGTTCATCAGTGCGCGCCCACTGAATTGACATTGCAATGATGACAATGAGGATTGGTACTTCGCCGATGGCCCAGGCTGCTTGCCCACCGGAATTTGTCTCCTGAAGTAGGTCGGTCACCCACTCGGGGCGTACCACTCCGAACCATTCAGGTGCCAGCGCTCCATTGCTCATCATGATGATGATGGCGAAGAAACCGTGGAATGCAGAAGCAATGATCAGGATCATGAACCGTTGCCAATAGGGCAGGAATCTCGGACGCGGATCAACTCCGATCAAGATCCAGTAGAACAAATATCCGGACAAGACGAAATGCGTCTGCATCGCGACGTGGCCCACATGAGTGCCCATCAAATTGGCAAATGCAGAAGAGAGATACAGCCCGTACAAGCCGAAGAAGTAGATGCCCAACACCACCAGCGGGTTGGTCAGTATCACTGCTGCTCGACTCTGGAGTGCGACCGTGACCCACTCACGCGGGCCCCATTGGCCGGCCTTTGCGGGACGCAGGGCACGAAGCGCAAGAGTTGCCGGCCCACCGAGCACAAGGAAAATCGGAACGAGCATGGTCAGCGCCATGTGCTGCGCCATATGCAGCCCTGGCGCAACATTTGCATAGCCAGCGATTCCAGCATTGGTGCACCAGAGCAACGCCGTCACACCGAGTAGCCATGCGATCGTGCGACCTAGCGGCCATCGATCGCCCCGCCGGTGCAGGCGAATGACACCGCCGATATATAGCCCAGCCAGAATCGCGCAAATAGCAAGGAACACTGGATCCGGCCGAAGACTGAGAACGACGTTCATGAAATCGGGCGGCGGCGGGTAGGCGTAGCCGACAAGTGACTCGCCCAAACTCGGAAACTGCTCCAGAACTTTGGGAGAAGGGCTTGTGGTCAGTGCGCTTCCGATACCAACCGCTAAGGCCATGATCACAATTTCAATGGTGAGTCTCAAGGTGAGTTGACTTCGGGAAGCAGGATCTGCGTTTGCCTTCTTGCCGATCCACTGGCGAAGCCCCATGCCTGCAGCAACTGCGAGGCCCAGGAGCAGCACCTTTACGATCACCAATTGCCCGTACCTCGTAGTAATCAGCTCACTGAAAGAGTTGAGCTGCGCCGCGGCATTGCCTATTCCACTGACGGCAAGTACCGCAATCGCAAATACCGTCACCAACGTCAACCGCTGAATAGCCGAGGCCATGCCCTCCCTTCGCAGCACGCTTACGAGCAGTACCGCAAGGACAGCAGCAATCCAGATACTCGCGGCGCTTGCGTGCGCAACTCCCGAAGCCAGCAGCAGCGCGTGCTGGGATGAGCCGCCGCCATGCCCAGTCACTGCGGGCAAGCACAACGCCAGCACAGTGACCAGGGCCGCAATGCCGGCGCTGATCGCAGTAGAGCCGACTGATGCCAGCCCACTCACAAAAAGTGCGGCTAGCGCCACAGCGATAAGAGTGCGGACTTGAGGAATATCTGACCAATAGGTAGCCACAACTTCAGGGCGAAGAGCCTCAGTCAGCGGTAGTCCGAGTACGTCGGCAAGGGTCCATGCAGCCTGGACGAGGCAAAGGAGTGCCCAGAAACCTGCGGCCCATGAAGTCAGTACGAGGTCTCGGCGGCCTAGCGGAGACACGACCCCGCCGCGCGCAATTGGACTAAGCAACATTGCTGAGACAGCGCACGCGAGTGTCACGATGCCAGCAATCATTGACAGCGCACGCAGGATTGGCGCGCCATCTGACACCAGAGCACCGGGGCCAGGGATACCAGGGATCGCAATGTCGTATGTCCCAACCCAAGCGCGAGCAATTGTCACAGTGACTGCAAGTAACACGATTGCGATGACTACAGCGCCGCCGACAACTAGAGGCATGCGACTTCTATGAGCGATCATTCCTGTTGACGGGCTTTCTTACGTCGTCGTTGCACTAGCACTATCCCGATACCGCCAATTGTTCCGATGGCAGCACCTATCAGCACATTCGGATCGGTCAGGGAACTCGCCCCAGATGGCTCAACAATTGCGTCCGGACTTGGCGAAATTGGCGCGGCGGATTTCTCAGTGGGCGAAGGACTCCGATTCGGGGAGAGCAGGGTGAACGTAGTGGTACCGGTTATCGGGTGGCCGTCTGTGGATACCACTCTGTAGGAGACGGTGTAGGTGTCGTTCGGAAGTTCCGCTGCCCACGGCAACACAGCACTGCGGCCCACGGCTCTGGCACTGTCCTTTGCCACGATCGTCTTGTTTTGGTTTGTGATCACGACTTTGGTGCCCGTGTTGAGGAGGTTCTCATTGAACGTCAACACCACTTCTTCGGGAGGTGCGGATATCGTCGAGCCGTCAGCGGGCACGACGCTCTGCAGATCGGTGTGTGCAGCAGCTGTGGAGATCAAGATCAAGCTCACAGCGGCGCTCGCCAGAGTTGTCGTAATGCACGTGGAGGCAAGACGGATTCGCCTCTTTGTCATTGAATTCACTATTTGGCTGACCTTTCAGGATTGTCGTGTGCGTGCTAAAGGATCGTCTGGAAATTCGGCGCGGTCACTCTCAGCCAAATAGTGAATTCTCCCCATAGCCCCGAGACCAGGAGTATTCCGACGGCTATCAGCATGGCGCCCCCCAGGCGCATGATCAGCTGCGAGTGCTCTCGCAGCCAACTCACCGCTCCTACCATCCTTTGAAATGCGAGCGCTAAGACAATGAATGGCAATCCCAATCCGAGGCAATAGGCAAGCGAGAGCGCTGCGCCTCGGTAAGCACCTCCTTCGGTGAATGCCAGGGTCTGCACCGCCGCCAAGGTTGGGCCGATGCACGGGGTCCACCCAATGCCGAATGCAATGCCCAACAGTGGTGCTCCGAGAATTCCGAATGAAGCGGCTCGATGAAAGCGCCATTCACGTTGAAGGCCTGGGATCACGCCAATAAATACCAAGCCCATGAGAATCACCAGAACGCCAAGAATTCGATTGATGACATTCTGGTACTCCAAGAGCAGATAGCCGGCGCTACCAAAAGCCAAGCCGTACGAAACGAAAACTGCGCTGAAGCCAAGGATGAACAGGACGGTGCCCAGGAGTAGGCGACTGCGAGCACCTGTGCCCGTACTCACTTCAGAACCTGTCAGGCCGGTTACGTAGGACAAATAGCCGGGAGCCAACGGCAGCACGCATGGACTAACGAAGGCGATGATTCCTGCAAGGAAAGCGATAGTCAGTGCAGGTACCAACGCCCCATTGAAGACGAGATCGGTCATTTGACCAGCAGTAGTTCGATCAGGCCACGCAAACTCGACTCACTCACTCTGCCCAGAACGCGCCCTGCGACTCTGTCTTGCTGATCGATAACGACAGTTGAAGGGATCGCTTGCGGAGGCAGTGCGCTTCCGAACTTCACTTGAAGCTCTCCAGCCTTGTCAACAATATTTGGGTAGGCGATGCCAAAGGTCTTTGCGAATGCGCGCGCGGTGGGAAGCGAATCTCGGATGTTGAGGCCCACGAATTGCACTCCCTTGCTTGCAAACTCCTTGGCCACTTTCTCCAGGACTGGTGCTTCGGCGCGACATGGTGCGCACCAAGAAGCCCACACGTTGACTACAACAATCTTGCCTTGACCCAGAGGCAGCGCATACACACCACCGTCCAATGTCGGACCCTCAAGCGCGGGAGCGGGCAAGCGTTCGGCAACCGGCAGATAAGTAATGGAGCCATCACCAGCCACGAAGCCTTGGTCGAGTGTGGTGTCATCGCTAGTCAGACTCTGGCTCGCATCAGCCAACTGTTGTGATCCGCCACAAGCCGCCAAGAGACCCAGTAACGAAAGCGAAACGAGCAAGCAGATGGATTTGGTAACTACCTGGCGGGTCATGGACGCCCGGCCAGAAGGTCACGTTCGTAGACGATCCGAGCCAGGACTTCCGCCTGGTTGAGTTGAGGATCTTCTCCACACACCAGTGTTCCAAATGGTCCCGAAAGGCGTATCTCCGCTTCGAATTCTTCGACTTGGACCTGGTTCCAGCGGTACCAGCGCTCCCACTCAGGTTTCCCATCCACTTCGCTGCGCAGCCGCAATCCGTTCGCTGTAGGAATTGCAAAGACAGACGAAGACGATTCGGCAATCTCGCTTTCGGACTGCACACGCGTGGCGATTTCCCATAATGGATCCGGCCCAATGCCCTCGCTCATGCACCATCGGACAAAGGCGAAGAGCACCCACCCAACCAGAGCGACGATAGCCAGGGAACCCAGACTGGAGACGAGCACTACTTCACGAGTCCAATAGTGACGACAATGGCGAGTATTGAGATCCACAACGCAACGAGTACAGGCATCCACTCATGCGTAAAGCTCAGGATCGACGTGACTTTTCCTGGCGGCGCCTCAGTAAGCACATGCGAAAGACATGCGCTGGCGACAGCACCAAGCGCAGTCAAGGTGGCAATCCAAACTGCGACACAGTAGAGGCACAGAGCGCCAATTTCGAATGCCGTTTGGAAGGCAAGCCAGTGAATGAAGAGCACTCCTGCCACTGTTCCGGCCAGCAGCCCCCACATGAACCAAACCTGCATGCGGGCTCGAGCAAGAATCGCCATGCTCACCGCAATCAGACAGGCAAATGCGGCAATTCCGATCAGTGAGTTGGGGATTCCGAACAAGGTCGAATGTGACGACTGCATAACACTTCTGCAATTGACTAGCGCTGACAATGAACATGCTGGTGTGAATGCTGGGTCGGCCAGCAGATGCAACTTGTCGACAGTGAGCTGCCAGGAGGCAAGCAGTCCGACTGTTGCAGCCCCGAGCAGCCACCAGCCGGTGCATCGATCCATCCGAACAAATTCGAAGCGACCAGCCGGCTTCGCCAACGGAGTAGCCATGGATTTCACGGTCGTGCCGCCAGTTTCCCGTCAATCAAGGACTGCAATTCCTGCTCACTCTGTGGCCGGATTCGCTCTCCGTTCAGAAAGAAGCTCGGTGTTCCATCAACCCCCAGCGCCAAGCCTTCTTGGCGATCCAATTCGATTCGGGCCAGAGTCGACGGGTCTGCAATCGCGGCGTCATAGCGTTGAAGGTCCAACCCAATGGACTGGGCAAAGTCGCGAAACAGTGACGCCTTGGACTCTTCCTGTTCGCCCCATTGCTCTTGGGTTTCATACATCCGCGAATACATCGCCTCGAATCGCCCTTGCTGGGCCGCCGCCTCCACAGCGAGCGCCGCATTGACCGCATTGGCATGGCTGGGAATGGGGAAATACCGCGCGATGAATCGCACTTTACCTGCGTAGGTCTTGCGCAAACTCTCAATGAATGGGTACACCGCCCGACACGACTCACACTCAAAATCGAGAAACTCCACGAGCGTCACCGAACCGTCGGCATCTGGTTGCAGAATGTGACTGTTGGTTCTCGATGTCAGAGGAGAACTCGCATCGGAGCTGGCCGGAACAGCAGCAGCCGATTCGTTGGTCTCTGATTGCCTGGTGACGATTGCGCCAGCTATTCCGATGGTGACCAAGGCGATAACGACAGCGATCCCTAGTCTCAAAGCCGTGCTGGGTCTTTTCAACATTCACCTTCCATGAAGAGTCAGGAGTTGCACAGTTGCGTGGCTCCTCATCGATGCGACGCGGTCGCGCGCTAAAGCGGCGGACCTCTCGACCTCGCAGGGGCTTTCCCAGTTATCTTCGCGGCCCGTTTGGGAGCCGAATACCAACGAAGATCAAGATTTCATGAAGATTCAGTGACTCTGGCCATAAATGGCTCCAGTCTCCGGCTTGATCAGCAGCAGGCGTCCTCGCATGTCGAAGATTCGGGTGTCACTGGGCAGCAGTGCTTGCCCTGCCAGGCGTCTAACCCCTCCCGAATCGCAACACCGGCGATCACTAATGCGACCAGCGAGTCTGCCCACCACCAACCCAAAGTGGCATTCAGCACAAGTCCCAGAAGGAGGACGACAGACAAATAGCTGCACAGCATGGTTTGAGATCCATCGGCAATGACCGAACCTGAACCTAACGAACGGCCTGTGCGACGTTGGGCGATGGACAGCGCAGGCATGATCGCGATGGACAACGAAGCCAAGACGATGCCCACGGGTGACGTCTCAGCCCGATCCCCATTGAGCAGTGACAGCGTGGAGTCAATTGCAATGTACGTGGCCAGCGCGAAGAAGGAGATGGCAATCAACCTCAGCGCGATGCGTTCACGAGATTCTGGAATCTTGTGCCTAAATTGCCAAAGAATCACGAGGCCGCTCGACACTTCGATGATCGAGTCAAGTCCGAAGCTGATCAAGGCGCCTGACCCGGCAACTGTGCCAGCCGAAATTGCGACGATCGACTCCACCGTGTTGTAACTCACGCTGGCGCCTGCGAGCAACCGAGCACGCTTACCCAGACGCTGACGCTCCGCTTTCGTCAGCTGAGGTACTGGCACTTCGTCGACTGCTGTCATTGGTTCCAATCCCGTCTGCGCCATTGCTGTTTGAGCTAGCTCAAGTGGAGAGTCACGGGTGGGCGCCGATTTCGTGCCCTGCGTGTTCAGCTGCTTCAAGTTGGAAGGTGCAGTGCTCGACATCGAAGTGTTCGTGCAGACATTCGCTTAAGGCATCTAGGACCTGACCACTACTACCGCGATTTAGAATCTCGTCTTCGACAACGACGTGCACAGAGAGCACCGGGATTCCTGAGGTCAGGGTCCATGCGTGAAGATCGTGAGCGCCGACGACGCCTGGGACTTCGAGGATGTGCTTGCGGACGACTGCAAGATCCATCCCTCGGGGTGTGGCTTCGAGAAGGACGTCGATTGCTTCGCGGAGCAAGTTCCAGGTTCTGGGCAGAATCATGAGGGCTACCAGGACTGAAGCCACCACATCTGCTCGCAACCAGCCGGTGGACCAAATGACGATGGCAGCGACGATCACCGCGATGGATCCAAGAGCGTCACCGAGCACCTCAAGATAGGCGCCCTTGACGTTCAGGCTTTCCTTGGAGCCCTTCCGCAGGAGAACCAGACCTGCTCCATTGGCGATTAGGCCCACACAGGCGAATGCAAGCATCAAGCCACCTTCGACTTCAGGCTCGTTGAACCACCGTTGCCATGCTTCAAACAGGATGAATACTGCAACGCCAAACAGCAGTACTGCATTCACCACTGCAGCAAGAATCTCTAGCCTGTAGTAGCCATAGGTGCGCGCGTCAGTGGCAGGTCGGGAAGCGAAGGTGACGGCCAAGATGGCCAGCGAAATACCAGCAACATCGGTAAACATGTGACCGGCATCAGCGAGCAAAGCAAGACTGCCCGTGACGCTGGCGCCTATGACTTCGGCGATCAGGACTGAGACGGTGAGGGCTAGGACAATGAGCATGGTGCGACGATGAGCCCCACCTGCACTGACAGAGGGACCGTGGCTATGCCCGCTGCCCATCAGTGACCTCCCGCATCTGCGTAGCAGATCTCAGGTGATTCCACTGCGAGAACGAGGTCGGCCAAATCTCGGAGTGCGTGCGCAAGTGCGGGGTCAGTCAGTTCGTATCTCACATGACGTCCCTCGGGGGTCGCTTCGATGAGGCCGCAACCTCGCAGACAAGCAAGGTGATTGGAAGCATTGGCCTTCGAGATGCCGAGTTCGGTAGCAAGAGCCCCTGAATAGGCAGGCCCGTCAAGCAAGGCGAAGAGTAGACGGCACCGCGTGGGGTCCACCAGCGCACGTCCAACTCGGGCTAGGGCATCCAATCGCGGGGCTACGGTGATCACGAGGCAACTGTACAGCAACGGCTGAACTATCGTGCGCGTCGATGCAATGGCAGGAACATAGTGAGCGTGGCACCCAAACCAGGTCCCTCGCTGGAGGCTTCCAGAGACCCCCCGTGATCGTTCACGATGGCTCTGGCGATAGTCAGCCCAAGGCCGCTGCCTCCGATGCCGGTGGAAACTCGAGCGGGATCAACGCGATGGAACCGATCGAAGATCTTGCCAATTTCCGCCTGAGGTATCCCCGCACCGTCATCAACTACTTCAATACGTACGTTTGCCTCAAGACGACTTGCAAGCACACTCACTGTGCCACCTCTGGGCGTGTGCCTAAGAGCGTTCTCGAGCAAGTTTGCCATTACCTGTTGCAGGCGAAGCTCATCGCCGTTCACGGGTAGCGCCACATCTGGTTGCTTCAGGGTCAATGCGACGCCCATCATCTGGTATCGCGGAGTCGCTGCAGCGACCGCCGCTTCGCAGGTAGCGCACATGTCAATGGGTGTCAGTTCAAGGCCCAAGGCATGCTCGTCAGCGGCAGCAGTCTCACGTAGGTCGCCCGCGAGGCGTTTGAGACGGTAAACTTGGTGTCGCATCGTCGCCCAAGCTTCAACGTCACGGACGACTACTTCGTCCTCGAGTCCATCGATATAAGCCTCAAGTGTTGCTAGTGGCGTGCGCAATTCATGCGCCAGATCGGCGAGCAGGCGCGAGCGTGCCGCCTCCGAGTCACCCAACTGGGTAGCCATGAGCGTGAAGGAGCCCGACAGTTGTTCGAGCTCGCTGCTAAATCCGGCGTGGGGCACGACCACATCGAAATTCCCTGCCGCCACAGACTCGGCCGCCCTCGCCAACTCTTCGATTGGTCGCGAGACGCGACGCACCAGTAGCCATGACACCGCGCCAGCTGCCGCAACTGACACCGCCGTGGCAACCACCACGGAAATGACAAAGGCGAATGCAAATGCTTCTTCTGCATGCTCCTGTACTACTTCAGAAACCACACCCAAATGGTTCAGGTGCTGGTGGAACAAGATTGGAGCAACGATCCAGGCAGTCACGATGAGAGCCAGTGCCCCAATTCCGACCACCATTGATTGGATCAACATCATCCGCGTGGCGAACCTGGGCCCGCCCCTCATGTCTGGATGACCAAGCCATAGCCAACAGCGCGTACCGTGCGGATGAACCGCGGGTCGGATGCATCATCTTGGAGTTTGGTGCGCAGATGACCGATGTGTACATCGACGACGTGTTCATCACCCACCCAGCCTGGTCCCCACACGGCCTCAATGAGCTGACGTCGCGTGAGCACCGCATGCGGACGGGCCATCATTGCGGCCAATAGGTCAAACTCAGTGCGCGTCAATACCACTTCGTCCCCATCGACCAGGGTTGATCGTGCTTGAACGTCCACGGTGAGACCGACGATGGACATAGGCGCCTGCGTGGCCGATAGCGGGATCGAGGAGCGCGGACGGCGCAGCATTGCCCGCACTCGCGCGATGAGTTCTCGTGGCGAAAATGGCTTGACCAGATAATCATCGGCGCCCATCGTCAGACCTAGTACTTTGTCGACCTCTTCATCACGGGCCGTCAGCATGATGATGTACGCATCGCTGAATTGGCGAATGAGTCGACATGCCTCGATTCCGTCGAATCCTGGAAGCATGAGATCCAGAACGATCAGATCAGGGCGATGCGAGCGCGCAACATCAACGGCGTCCTGCCCCGTGTGTGCGAGCGCAACATCGAAACCTTCCCGCACGAGATAGCTGCTGATTACTGCCGTCAGGGGTATCTCATCGTCAACTACAAGCACGCGCAGGCCATCAGCCATGCGCCGGCGACCCTGGGTGCTCTAGTAGCCGGCGCGCATCGGCATATGTCTGCGCGTCAATCTCACCTGCGGCGAAGCGTCGATCAAGAATCGCACGCGGTGATTCAAGAGACAACACTTTGCTCTCCCCATCGTTTTGCGTAAACCGGACGACTATCCATATTCCAAAGCCAATCAGCGCGATCCAGCAGGTCATCATGATGCCCATGCCCCACCAGTTCGCACCGGGCCAGCCCAATCCGTCTTGAATCCAGCCCATCATCGTTGGGCCTCCTTGCTTCTATGACACGTCGTTACGCTCGATTCTTGAATTGTCCCGTTGGTGGGTGCCCATCTGTGCGCAGAATCGATGAAGATTGCATAAAGGCACCTTCGCTCATCCCTTGATCAAATCTTCATCCGTTCTTTCGGGTACCTCTACTGACCCCGCTCGATGATGAATGCGCAGCAAAGAAGGAACCACCGTAGACATGCCTTGCTTCACGCCCGCGAATTCGGCCGAACCATCCTTTGCATTGCCATCACAAGGAGCAGACTCACATGAACAAACATCCTCTGGCAACCACCGCCAGCGCACTGGCAATCACCGCACTGCTAGCCACGTTCGGAGCAACACAGCCCGCCAACGCGGCCCCGACGCCAGCACCAATGAGCGAGAGCAACACGATGAAGATGGGCATGGGTGCCGCTGGCGACATCTCGTTCACCCAAATGATGCTCCCCCACCATCAGCAGGCAATCCAGATGTCCAACCTCGCGTTGAAGCATGCCAAGTCCCCACTGGTCTTGGCACTAGCCAAGCAGATCAAGGCCGCTCAGACGCCCGAGAGCACCATGCTGCGGGCATGGCTCAAGGGATGGGGTGCGCCGATGTCGCCAGCTATGGATCACTCATCCTCGGGCAGCATGTCCGGCATGACTGCAGGCTCCACCGGCATGATGAATGAGGCCGACATAGCCAAACTCGCCCGCGCCCGAGGCACGAACTTCGACAACAAGTGGCTACAGATGATGATCACCCACCATCAAGGAGCCATCGCCAGCAGCCGACAAGTCCTCAAGACCACCAGTAATGCACTGGTGCAGAAGTTGGCCAAGTCCATCATCGCCGGGCAAAGCACCGAGATAGCAACGATGAAGCAACTGCTTGCTAAGTAGATAGTTGGAACTCGAACGAGAAGGGCTGACCATGAATAAACTCGTGATTGACGTGCAGGGCATGACCTGTAGCCACTGCGTGAATTCCGTCATCGAGGAAGTCACCAAGATTGAAGGAGTGACGCGGGTCGAGGTGAACCTACAGCCAGGCGAAAACTCGCACGTGCACGTGCAAAGTAGGCAATCGCTGACGGCCGCTGATCTTCAGCCGGCAATTGAAAAAGCCGGCTACATCCTGACTGCACCATGAGACGCCGTCAGGGAGTCCATGCGCGAGCAGTAGCGCTCCTACTGATCGTGGCCGGTGCCGCAACGCTTCTGGCCGCGTGCTCATCACCCACAGGCAGCAACACCCCCGCCTCGCCTGAGGCCGCTTCATCGCGAACACAGACGCTGTCCCCTACAGAGGAACCGGTCGCCAGCGGTGAAGCAGTGAGTACGGACTCCCTGACGGGGCACGTCCACAACCTCGTACTGGTCGGCGCCAAGCTCTACTTCGGCACCCACGACGGAATTTGGAGCCAGCAACCCGGACACCAACCAGTGCGAGTATCCGACGAGGTCTTCGACACCATGGGGCTTACGCGCACAGGCAACACTTGGCTGGCCTCCGGACACCCAGGGCCAGAAATGGATGCACCCAACGATCTGGGCCTTGGCATCTCCACCAATGGGGGTCAGACCTGGAAGAAGGCTTCCCTTGGTGGGCAAGTCGACTTCCACCGACTCGTCGCCACGAACAAGGTTGTCATGGGTCTTGCCTCAAACAACGGCGTCCTATGGCGAACCGAAAACCTTGGACGTGCCTGGAAACAACTGGGTACACCCGAACTCTTCGACTTGGCCCTGGATCCCGCAAATGACGCAAATGTGATCGGTACCAGCCAGACCGGTGTCATGCGCAGCATCAACGCTGGGGCGTCATTTTCACCGGTCGCGGGCGCACCACTGCTGGCCCTCCTTGCTGCAACTCGAGGTCAAGTACTAGGCGCGAGCATTGACGGAAAGGTCTACGCGTCAACCGATGGTGGTTCGAGCTGGATTCAGCGAGGGAGCCTGAGAGCCCAGCCCGCGGCTCTGGCCGCAGACGGATCACGAGTTGCGGCACTCGTGGGCGACACGATCATGGAATCCCTCGACGGGGGGCGAACCTTCCAAGTTCGCCTCACTGGAGTCGGAGCCGCCAGCTAGAACACGTGACCGTTAGACGAATACGCATACCTAACCCGCAAGCCAGCGCCACGCAACGACCGCAGCAATGCCGACAAGCGCAGCAACGATCAGCAACATACGAAGTCGCGGACGCTTTGAGCACACTCGTGCCTTCACGAGCATGCCCGGTGCAGCAGGTCTGACGAGAATCTTCACACGCACACTCACAAGGAATCCGCGAGCATCAGATGACACGCCCGACGCCCGAGAAGCGCTCTCGATACCAGGGCCCCAAGAAGGCTATGAGTTCCACCCCATCATCTGGATTGGAAGCGCTGACCATTTTGCCGTTCCCGACGTACATTCCAACGTGGTGAGCCCCTGAGCCGAAGTAGAAGACGAGATCTCCCGGACGGATCTGCGACACTGGCACTCGTCGAGTCTGTGAATACTGTGACTTGGAGTAGTGCGTGAGTCCAACGCCGGCTTGCCGCCATGCCGCCAAGGTCAGACCCGAGCAGTCATATGATCGCGGCCCGGCCTGTGCGGCCACATAGGGCTTGCCCACCTGGGACAAGGCAAACCTCACAGCCGAGGCGGCCCGGCCGCTACCGATGTAGCCCAATGGTGTCTTCCCAGGCTTACGTCCTGGGCGCTGAACAGTTGCCGCAAGTTGTTTCTTAGCCGTCGCAGCTGCGGCCAATGCCTGCTGACGAGCCTGGGCCTTGATGCGATCCCATCGCGCGCGTTGTGCAGCTGTCATCTTTGCCAGCACCGCCTGCGCCTTGCCCAAGTTGGTGTCGGCCTCAGACTTGGCTGAAGCCATCGCGGCGTTGAACCGTTTGGCAGCAGCGACCTGCTGTGCGACCTCAGCCTGGGTTTGGCGCAGTCGCAGGGTGCTGGTCTGCCATCTGCGAAGAATTGTCTGCTGCGACTTCGCCAATTGATTGAGTGCGGCCCCTTGGGCAAGGAACGCTGACGGGTCACTCGCAAGTAGAAGTTGCAATGACGGGTCCAAAGACGCCGACATGTACGCCGAGCGAGCGAGAGCGTCGATGAGCTCGGAAGATTTCTGTAGTTCAGTTCGTTGCCTGCTGGCGCGACGCTGAAGCGTTCCAAGCTTCTGCTGGACGATGTTGAGACCAGAACGGGCTTCGTTGTACCGCTCCGTCGCGCCCTCTGCGACATGCTGTAAATCGGCAACCTGTGCCTGGATCCGTGCGATGTCCGATTTAGGACTTGCTACACCAGGTCCGACTCCGAGCAAGCCTGCTCCAAGGGAAAGGATCACGACGCCAAAGAGCATCCTGCTTCGATTGAAGTGGCTCAAGGGAGTCACAGTTGGTCCTTCCAGTCTCACCTGTGTCCTGTGGACGCTGTCTGGCTACCGCAACTCTGCGGTGTCAGGCTGTCGGAGCCCGAAATGTTCGCCCCTAGTTTCGCCAATGAATCCGGGAAGTCTCGTAGCGAACTGTGAAGATTCGATCAAGAAACAGTGTTCACAACCGCACAAGGGCTGCATCTTAGAGGCATCCCTCCTCGCGCGCTACTCCGCGATTCTAGATCTTGGCGGATCGCAAGCGCTGAGCGTTCAAAATGACCGACACGCTCGACAGGCTCATGGCCGCAGCGGCAATCATTGGGGAGAGCAAGAGTCCAGTGAATGGATACAGAATGCCTGCTGCGATGGGGATGCCTACTGCGTTATACGCAAAGGCGAACCAGAGATTCTGTTTCATGTTGCTCACGGTGGCGCGCGACACGCTGCGAGCCGCCGTGATGCCCCGCAGGTCACCCTTGACCAACGTGATCTGCGCTGAGTCAATTGCTATGTCACTGCCGGTGCCCATAGCAATGCCGATGTTGGCTTGGGCAAGTGCGGGGGCGTCATTGATGCCATCGCCGGCCATGGCCACCAAGTGGCCGTCACGTTGGAGCGCTTCGATGATGGTGAGTTTGTCCTGCGGCTTGACCCCTGCGTGGAAGGCGTCGATGCCGAGGGTTTCGGCCACTTGTTGAGCTGGGCCGGCTGCATCGCCTGTCGCCATGACTATGGATATAGCGTCGCGATGTAGGGCTTGTACGGCTTCTGCTGTGGTCTCCTTGATCGCGTCTGTGAGCGCGATCAAGCCTTCGAGACGGCCGTCGACTGCGACGTAGATGACTGTCTGTCCTTCTGGCTCGCGCCCGGTCAGGTCTGCTGACAGGGTGATGTCATTGATTTGCATGAGGTCGCGGTTACCAACGAGGACGTCGTAACCGTCGATGTGTGCGGCGACGCCATAGCCCGGCTTGGCTTCGAAATCCTGGGGGTAGTTCAGGCTCACGTTTTCCGTTCGCGCGGCCGTGGTGATGGCTCTTGCAAGTGGGTGTTCACTGGCCTGGTTGGCACTGGCAGCCATCCGCAATACGTGTTCCCGGGTGATGTCCGTGGCGGCGATGACATCGCTGACACTGGGATGACCTACCGTTAACGTGCCTGTCTTGTCGACAACGAGCGTGTCGATTTCGCGCATCTTCTCGATCGCCGCTGCATCTTTGAATAGGACGCCGTGGCGGGCGCCAAGGCCGCTGCCAATCATGACTGACATGGGAGTGGCGAGCCCAAGGGCGCATGGGCAGGCGATGATCATAACAGCTACCGCGGCGACCAGCGCATTTGTCCAGCGTGGCTCAGGGCCCACGAGCCCCCAAATGATGAACGTAGCGATCGCAATGCCGATGACAGCCATAACGAATACGCCAGCTACCTTGTCGGCCAAGCGCTGCATGGGTGCCTTAGACCGTTGTGCCTTGGCCACCATCTCCACCACTCGGGCCAGAACTGTGTCTGAACCGACTTGAGCTGCAATCACCACAAGACTTCCGTTGGCGTTGACCGTGCCACCGATGACGGTGTCTCCAGGGACCTTGTCCGTGGGAACTGGCTCACCTGTGAGCATCGACTCGTCTACAGATGACTGGCCTGATTCAACAGTGCCATCGACCGGGACTTTCTCGCCCGGTCGTACGCGCACGCGATCGCCGACCTCGACAAGGGCGAGTTTGACATCGACTTCAGTTCCATCAGACGTGATGCGGTGGGCGGTGGATGGGGTCAAGTTCAGCAACGCTTTGATCGCTTCACCAGTCGTAGCCCGTGCACGCAACTCCATGACTTGGCCCAGGAGTGTGAGAGTGCAGATCACGGCAGCAGCCTCGAAGTACACCGGAACTGTGCCATCTGACATCTGCGATGTCGGGAACGCATCAGGTGCGATAGTCGCCGCCACTGAGTACAGATAGGCAGCGCTCACGCCTAGCCCGATCAGGGTCCACATGTTCGGGCTACGATTGATGACGGACTGCGCCGACCATTTCAAGAATGGCCCCGCACACCACAACACGACAGGTGTGGCGAGCACCATCTGCACCCAGGACGCCGACTCATCGGGGACCGGCGGGAAGTGCACCATGGCCAAAGAAAGTGTGAGCAGGGACAGCGGCACCGAGATCCAAAAACGCCGACGCATGTCGTGGTACTCACGCAGCGCTGATTCGTCATCTTGGGTCGGCATCACTGGTTCAAGGTGCATGCCGCAGATCGGGCAGCGCCCCGGAGCATCCCGAATAATCTCGGGGTGCATCGGACACGTGTAGGTCGTTGCCGTTCCTGCAGCTAGAGGTACTGAGGGAGTGACTTCTAAACCTGATGTTGTCTCAAGGGGATCGTGGGTTTGGCCTTGAGCCAGACCATTTGAGATAGGCACCAAGTGCATTCCACAGATCGGGCAATCGCCTGGCGCTGGTTCAACAATCTGCGCGTGCATCGGGCACGTATACATCGGCGACGCTGCTCCAGCGAGGCCAAGCCCATTCTGAGTGAATGGCGCGACTGCGGGCACGAGATCCATGCCGCACTTCGGACACTCCGACGCGTGATCATCGACGACCTCAGGGTGCATTGGGCAAACAAATTTCGAATTTTCAAGATGTGGTGTCGGTGATCGCACACTCATAGCGCCCCACTCCGGAGTGTTCTTATGCAACTGACTCTAAGAACCAATCTAACGCCCCATCGAGTTAGCAAGCTCCGGCTAGCGTTTCTAAGACCCAGGGGGCGTTGCTTGAGCGGTGAAGTAAGCAAGACAGCTACCGTCTGAGCACTGTCAACAGCTGTTCAAGTGTTGGACAACCCCGCAACCCAGCCGGCGTCGAATACAACCTGCAGGCAAGCCCGGGCTGCGACCCATCAACTGCGAATGGATCCATTCCATCAATCAGGATCGTGGGCGAACCGATGAACCCGGCACGGACCGCATCAGCAACTGTCTCCACAGTCTGCAGTTCGATTCGCTCATACTCTTGGCCAACGATGAGCAGTGCTTCATGCAGTAGCGCCTCAGTCTCGTGCCAATGCGGACAACCATCGAAGTACTGGAGCGTCACCGTGGCCATCCCACATTGTCTCCAACAGGAACACCGCACTTCGCTACTTGCCACGTAGCTGGGTGATTTCTGGTTTTCTTCACGTCGTTGAGTGAAGTGACGGGCCCCAAGCCAAACTGGTGGCGCCTACTTCCCGCACGATGAATCCCTCATGGGAAATGCAAAACGGGCACATCGTCTCCGATATGCCCGTTTTGTCCTGTAGCGGGGAGACATTTCTAGGGCGCGATCACTGGGTTGCATGGGCTGCAAGATCGCCTCACAAAGCCTCAATCTTGCACCCCCTTCTGCACTCCCCAGGGAGCGCAACGTCTGCACCCATTGTCCATAAACTCGTGGCGCATAGAAAGTCGCTTCGCATGATCGCATCGCTAACGATCCGGGTGCCCACATCAAGAGCCGCCGCACGATCGCGACTGAGCCCAAGACTTGGCGTACGGACTGGCATCGGATCCCCGTTGAGTTCCGAATTGGGATGTCCAGGGCCGGAACCGCGGACGGGTGCAAAACTCCTGCCAATTTGGAACTTGAGGTGCGACTGCGGATCGTGTTCGGCGGAATGGCCTGTGTTTTCTCTACCAATATTCGGGCAAGAGCGGACTCATGCGGTCTTAGCTCCGAGAGGTGATGGCATGGCTAGGCGAAAAAATTGGGCGCTGGCGAGTGGTGCTATGGATCGCGACTGCCTTGGCCGTCCTGGCCGAAATAGGCGCGATTGGCATGGCGGCTTGGGGAGCTGCCAATCGAGGCACCTCTAATTCGCCCAGCACCGAGACCAGCTTTGTCGCCAGCGCGTACCTAATGGCAGGCGCAATCGTGCTAGCGACCGTCACGGTCCTCGTTTTCATCGCCCGAGACCGCGACGTCATCCCTAACCAGCGAGCCGATGAATAGGTGCTGGAGTCGTTGGATCAGACAATTGCGGCCAATCGGGAGTCACGATGCCACTTTCGGTGTTAGTAAAACCGTGGTGGACGTCAGCCAGAGATTTCATTTTCTGCGGCAAGCTTTTCGGCTGAGCGCTCGTTCTGGCCGCCGCGGTTCCGCCAGAGCTTCGGGCCCCAATAAATACCCAGGAATACAGCGGGAGTCACTGACATCGCTAGGCCGAGGATAAGCGCCAGGGTGCCTGTCAAGTGGTCATCAGGCGACATTCAAGGAGGGCTTCTGTAGCGGCGCGCCTTGGCTAATCGAGAGTGCCCTGGATGCTGCGCTTTCGCCAGTGAGTTCATATGTGAAGCACGCGGACTCATCTGGGTCGGGCCTACAAAAGATGTTGTGGTGTCGTCTTTCATGAGCAGTGCAGTGGCATGAATAGATTGATCTGATTTGCATGTTTGATCAGTCTCACGCTTCTTGTGCGTCCAAAGGTTCTAGATCTGCTCAAGATCCCCTCAAGGTTTCTATGTGCAGGCGTTGAAGTGGCTGGAGCTTCCTCCGGAGATGACACACTTATGGCTGCCTAGTTGCGTTAGAGGTGAAAGATTGGATCCGCTCCGCGTGCTTGTCGTAGAAGACGAGCAACGACTGGCCAAGATCGTCGTCAGCTATCTCGAACACGAAGGCTACGAAGTGCGCACCTCGCACGACGGGATTTCTGCAGTCGAGACCGCGGCCACTTTCATGCCGGATTTTGTGATCCTTGATGTGATGTTGCCCGGCCTAGACGGCATGGAGGTTTGCCGTCAGTTGCGCGGAAACTCTGATTGTTACATCGTGATGTTGACTGCGCGCGAAGATGAAGTGGACAAGGTCTTGGCGCTTTCACTTGGGGCCGATGACTATCTCGTGAAGCCATTCTCCCCCAGAGAGCTCATTGCACGGGTGAAAGCAATGCTGCGCAGGCCTCGAACGAATGCATTGCGCAATGACCAGCGCACTATCGAAATCGGCTCTTTGAGCATCGACACAGAGGCTCGCGTTGTCAGCGTGGGTGATCGTGCAGTCAACCTCACCCGAACCGAATATCAGATCCTGATGATCTTGGCAGCACGGCCGCGGGCAGTCGTCACTCGGAGGCAGCTGATCGATGGGGTCTGGGGTGCCGATATGTATGGCGATGACCACGTTGTGGACGTACACGTCGGCAACTTGCGGCGCAAGCTAGGCGACACGGCGGAAGAATCCCGGTTCGTGCGCACAGTGCGCGGAGTGGGATACGGCATGGGTCCCGCGTGAATCGTCGACCCAGTCTCACTGGCCGGCTATTGCGCGGACAGGTACTCGTGACCGCGACCGGCATCGCCACGCTCGTAATCGCCTCCGCCTTGGTGACTCCTCGGATCTTCACCCAACACTTCTTCTCTTCGGGGGAGACTGATCCGGAGGTCCAAGCGCATGCTTTGCAGGCCCTTGGATCATCACTTCTCTTAGCTGGCGTGTTGGCGGTGCTCATCTCATTTGGGGTGGCCTCCATCACCTCGCTCATTCAAGCCCGCCGAGTCGCGCGTCCCCTTGAAGATTTGGCGGAAGTAGCAGGGCGCATAGAGCAGGGCGCGTTGGATAGCCAGGCGCCTGCCCACATGACCAACGAGATGGCCCAGTTGTATGACGCTCTTCGAGAAATGGGCAATCGGCTCGAGCAGGCATCCAAAGTAAGGACGCAAATGATGGCGGACTTGTCTCACGAACTGCGAACTCCACTGTCGACTCTAGAAGCACAAGTGGACGCCATCGAGGATGGTTTCCTGCAGCCTGAAGCCGAGACATTCGAGGCCATGCGCGAACAACTGATTCGCCTTCGGCGCCTTGCATTGGATGTACGCGTCGCAGCGGCGGCGCAGGAGCATGCGCTTGAGTTGGTGCTTGAGGACGTGGATGTCCGCGAGTTGGTTGCAACAGCCTTCGCGATTGCGCAACCCAGGTTTGCAGCTAAGGGAACAGCCTTAAATCAAGATTTCGATGTCGATGAGTTGCCCACTAGGTGCGACACGGTGCGTATCGGTCAGGTGCTGGCAAATCTTCTTGACAATGCTCTTCGACACACCCCGGCTGGTGGCGTTGTCTTGCTTTCAGCACAACGTGAAGGCGAGCGCGCATTGTTGGTAGTTGAAGACGACGGGGACGGTATCCCTGCGGAACATCTGCAACGCATCTTTGAGCGATTCCATCGCGTGGATGTCTCGCGGGCATCCTTTGACGGCAGTGGCAGCGGATTAGGGCTCACCATTGCTCAGGCGATCATTGAAGATCATGGCGGCCAGATCACCGCCTACAGCGACGGCCCCGGCAAAGGATCGCGCTTCACGGTTACCCTGCCATTGCGCAAGTAGTTCTTGCCGCTATCGCACGCGCGGACGCGAGGGGTAGCCCGTATCGAAGTGCATGTAGTCGGCTACATCGATGTTCTGCCAAATCCATCCGCGGGACTCAAATAGTTGAACCGGCAACGTGCCATTGCGAATGACGCCTTCACCCACCTTGGTACGAGTCGTCTTGTCTCCTATTGGATTCCAGCAGCCACATCGCGGATCGCGCCAGGGATTCTGCACCGGATTGATGTCGATTGCACGGCCATTGGCGTGGGGTGATTTCTTGACCGGTGCATTGATTTGCCCTGGCTTTCGACAATTGAACGCTGAAGTGTTGTTCGCCTCAAGCGAGGCGTTCACGTCGCCACCAAACTGTTCCAACGGTGTCATGCGTTCAATCGGGAACTTCTGCGCAAAGAGCTCACCCATGATTTCGGCGAGGTCCTCAACGGTGTCTCGATGGACAACCAGCACTCCGCGCTTGATCGCGCCATCGAAATCAAGGTGGTCAATCTCCAAGCGTCGCAACTCGTCTCGTCCTGCAGGGCACCCAGGCCGCCAAGTGCCAGTCCGCACCATCCGCTTCCACTGTCGATCTGGGATTGCGCGCACAACGGGATTACCCGGCGGGGCTTCAACTAGAGGGTTTGGCGCAGAAATTGCCGGGTCGCCGGACGCGTCAGGTGATCGCACATTATTGAGCATCAGGCCTACTGCAACAGCGACAAGCGCCACCACCCCAAGTGCGAGTTTGGCGATTCGCGTCAAACGGCTGACCCTGTCAGAGCGAACTCAATACGCAGCAATTCGCGCCCATCCCTAGCAGTGAAGGTGCCTGATTCCTTCCACCCGCGATGAGCGTAGAACTCGCGCGCCGTGGCATTGTCCTGCTCGGTCACCAGATCGATGCGGGCGGTGTTCGCACGCTGCGCCTGCTCGACCAAACCGCGCAAAAGAACAGCGCCGCACCCCTTTTTGCGATGACTTGGCGCTGTGTAGATATACAGCAATTCTCCAACTTGCGGCTCGACTTGAGAGCGGTCGAATGCTCGCACAATCCCCCGAAAATACCGACGGGCATACCTGAACGCACGCGTACGGATGAACACGACCAATTCCGCAGGGCGTAAAGCCAGCGCCATCACTCCCGCATATGCAAGGACTGGCGCTGAACGAAGGTACATATCACGGTCATGTTGGCGCTCATCTACCGTCCCAATGAGATACCCAACGATCTCATTCGAGCCCGCTTCCGTCGCCACCAACCCAGTGGACCCTGCAGACCGCAAGTACTGGCGGAAGTAGGCATGAACAAATTTGGAACCAAGCTGGGAGTAAAACCCGTCTGGGAACTGCTGCCTATGGCGCTCAACGACGGCCGGAAGATCACTCTCGCGCAGTTCCCTCAGTTCGAAGCCCCATGCCCCGTTCGAGGGAACTGTTGAATCCTGACCTGTAGACGCGTTATCTGGAAGAGCCGGTGCCATTTTGCGAACATCCCATGGAAATCGGCAAGGAAGCCTCTAGCCCGCATCAAGATCTACTCAAGATCACCTGACCGATTTAACAAGAGGGCACGTCTGCCAAATCAAGACGCAAGGGAATTGTTGGTGTCAATTGGTAAGCGGAGCGTGAATCGTGCTCCCATTTCGATTCCATCGCTTGCGGCTGTCAGCGATCCTCCATGATCCTGAACGATGGCTCGAGCAATAGTGAGACCCAATCCGCTGCCACTGGTACTCGTTGCTAGACGAGAAGAATCGCCACGATGGAAGCGCTCGAAGATGCGTTCATTAAGATTGGGAGGAAAGCCTTCTCCTTCATCGCTCACCTCAGCACACGCGGACAGTCCGCTCACGAAGGTCTTCACCGTGACGGTCTTGCCTGGCGGAGTATGACGCAACGCATTCTCAAGCAGATTCGCAAGTACTTGTTGCAGCCGAAGCTCATCACCAACTATTGGCAGTGAAGGTCTACCCGCACCGAATTCCAGTTCGACGCCTCGGGTTTGGAATCGGGGACCTGCAGCTGCCACCGCCGCCGCACAGGTCATACCCAGATCCAGAGGCCTTAGTACCAAACCAAGAGCATGCTCCTCGGCTGCGGAAACCTCGCGCAAATCTTCAGCAAGACGTCGAAGTCGATGCACCTGGGCTCGCATCGTCGCCCATGCCTCACTGTCAGCCTCCAGGACATCATCTTCGAGCCCGTCGACGTAAGCTTCAAGAGTGGCTAGGGGCGTGCGCAGCTCGTGCGTCAGGTCGGCTAACAATCGGGAGCGCGTTGCTTCTGACTCGCCAAGTTTGATGGCCATTTGCCTGAATGATCGTGACAGTTGTTCCAACTCACTACTAAACCCGGCATCTGGGACTACTACATCGAATCGCCCCGCGGCTACTCCCTCGGCTGCGGCAGCTAGCTCCTCAATGGGCCGAGACACGCGTCGCACCAGAAACCATGACATCGCACCTGCAGCCGCGACGGAGACGATCGAGGCAACGACAACGGCAATGACGAAGGAGAAAGCAAAGGCCTCCTCCGAGTGGACGAGAGCATCAGGCGAGACGAGGCCGAGGTGGCTTAGGTGATAATGGAACAGCGGCGGCGCCACCAACCACGCTGTCAAAATTAGTGTGGCTGCGCCAATCCCAACAACGATGGACTGAACCAGCAACATTCGACTGGCGAACTTGTGCGGCCGTTTCATGCGGGTGCCACGAGCCCGTACCCAACTGCCCTCACCGTTCGGATGAATCTCGGGGTGCCTGCGTTGTCGCCAAGTTTTGTTCGCAGATGAGCAATGTGGACATCGACGACGTGCTCGTCCCCCATCCAACCCGGACCCCACACGGCCTCGATGAGTTGTCGACGTGTCAAGACCGCTCGTGGCCTCGTCATCAGCGCGACCAACAGGTCGAACTCTGTTCTCGTGAGATCTATGGACGCGCCTTCGAGGCTGACGATGCGTGATTGGACGTCGACGTCCAGCCCGAGGAGGGACATTGGTGGCTGGGGGCTGGAGACCATGATAGACGAGCGTGGCCGGCGCAGCATCGCTCGTATCCGAGCGATGAGTTCTCGCGGTGAGAAAGGCTTGACGAGGTAGTCGTCTGCTCCCATAGTCAGGCCGAGGACTTTGTCGACATCTTCGTCTCGTGCGGTCAGCATGATGATGTAGGCGTCGGTGAACTGCCGTATGAGCCTGCAGGCCTCTATTCCATCAAAGCCGGGAAGCATCACATCTAGGACAATCAGATTCGGACGATGAATGCGAGCCATTTCGACAGCCGCGGGACCGCTATGGGCCAGCACTACCTGGAAGCCTTCGCGTTCCAGATAACTACTGATGACGCTCGTCAAAGGGACCTCATCGTCAACAACGAGTACGCGAAGCGAGTCAGCCACTTGTGGCGGATCCTGAGATCTCGAGCAACCGCCGCGCCTCCGCATACGCTTTTGCATCGATCTCACCATTGGCAAACCGACGATCAAGGATCGCTCTAGGCGACTCTGCTGAAACAGCCGTCGAAGAACCCTGACCTGAAGTGAACCGGACGATGGCCCAAATGCCCAAGCCGATTAGCACGATCCAAAACACCATCATGAAACCCATACCCCACCAGCCTCCCGCATCCCAACCATTTCCAACCCACCACATCATGGCCGGACCTCCCTAACTGCCGCCGTATGCGGCTTGTACCAATGTTCATTGTCCCCACTTCGGATGTCGCAATGGCAGAGAGTTGATGAAGATCTGGTCAAGCACAGCGATCTGACCTTGATCAGATCTTCATCAACTCTTCGGAATTTCGCCATCGGGCGCCAGGAGGATGGTTCATATCGACGATTCCAACTCGACGAGGAGAGCCAAGTGAATGTGACGCGAAGACAGTTCACGTACGGATTCTTAGGAGCTGGCGCATTGTTAGGTCTTTCGGCCTGCAGTAACGCAGCTCCGAATGGCGCCGCGTCCCTTTCAAGTCTCAGCCCAACCCCCATCGTTGCCACGGGGCGCTTGCGCAAGTTGACGCTAGAAGCGCGCTCCACACAAGTCGACCTGGGTGGACGCGTGGTGAGCACTTGGGCGTACGGCGACAGCATTCCCGGGGTGCCATTGCGAGCCACGGCCGGTGATCGCGTGCAAGTCGCATTCAAGAACAACTTGCCTGTGCCAACCAGCGTGCACTGGCACGGCTTGGCAATAGGCAATGCGATGGACGGCGTGCCAGGTGTCACCACTCCAGAGACACCTGCCGGCGGAAGTTTTGACTTCGACTTCGTGATTCCCGATGCGGGCACTCACTGGTTTCACCCGCATCACCCCATGCAACTGGATCGCGGACTGTACGCCCCGTTCATCGTGGATGATCCAAATGAACCGGGCGCCTATGACGCCGAGTGGGTTCTGGTTCTCGATGACTGGACCGATGGCGTCGGCACGAGCCCCGAACAGATACTCGCCCAGCTTCTGGCCGCGAGCGATGCCGGGATGGGTGACATGGGCGGGATGGGCGGGATGGGCGGGATGGGCGGCATGGGTGGCATGGGTGGCATGGGTGGCATGGGTGGCGACGGTGGAGATGTCTCCTACCCCCTCTATTTGATCAACGGGCGTGCACCGAGCGACCCACAGACATTGGCGGCGAAGCCAGGTCAGCGGGTTCGCATGCGCATCATCAACTCCTCGGCTGACACCATCTTCACGGTCGCGCTTGCGGGACACGACTTGCAGATCACGCACACCGATGGCTATCAAGTCCAGCCTGTGTCCACTGCGTCTTTGCGCATTGGGATGGGCGAGCGATACGACGCGATCGTCACCCTCAAGGACGGAGTGTTCCCCTTCGTTGCCGAGCCTCTGGGCAAATTGGGCGTAGCCCGAGCCCTGGTGCGCACCGGAGGCGGCCCAGTTCCAGCCGCGTCATTCAAGCCAAGTGAACTCACTGGAGATCCTTTGACTGTTGCCTCTCTTTCAGCAGCGGCTGGTACAGCCCTGCCACCTCGAGATCCGGAAACGAGCCAGGATCTCGCTCTTGGGGGCAGCATGGCGAGTTACGAGTGGACGATCAATGGTGCTACCTACGAGAACGCGACCCCACTGACCATTGAGGCAGGACAGGCAGGGCGACTTCGCATCAGGAACGCCACCATGATGTCCCACCCGATCCACGTACACGGACATAGCTTTCAGATCGGCGACGCAGGTGGCACGGGGCCCCGGAAGGACACTGTGTTGGTGCCTCCTATGGGGGCCGTCAACGTCGATCTGGTCGCCGACAATCCCGGCAAATGGATGGTCCACTGCCACAACGCCTACCACGCTGAAGCCGGGATGATGACTCGCCTCGACTACGCCGCCTGATCCCATATACCTCACTCAACCCAAGGAGTCATTTCAATGAACAGACGTATCGCCGCCGCTACCTGCAGCGCGTTAACGATCACCGCTCTTCTGGCCGGGGGCTCGACCGGAATCGCATTTGCGGCCAGCTCTCCATCGCCCATGTCATCCAGTTCAACCATGATGAGCAAGGGAAGCAAGGGCGACATTTCCTTCACTCAAATGATGGTCCCCCACCATCAGCAGGCCGTTCAGATGGCAGATTTGGCACTTAAGAACGCTAAGTCTCAGCAGGTCATCACCCTGGCCACACAAATAAAGGCGGCACAAAAGCCAGAGATCAACAAAATGCAGGGATGGCTCAAGGGTTGGGGGGCGTCCGTGACCGCGAGCTCAAATTCAACAATGCCTGGCATGGACATGGGCTCAACGTCGCCCGGAATGATGACTGACACCCAGATGACCAACCTGTCGCACGCACACGGCGCCAGCTTCGACACGATGTGGTTGCAGATGATGATCGCGCACCATCAAGGGGCGATCACGGATGCCAAGCAGGTGTTGAAGACCACCAAGAACGCTGATGTGAAGAAAATGGCTCAGGCCATCATCTCCGGACAGAATGCCGAAATCAGCACCATGAAACAGTTACTGGCAAAGTAGGTCGGCAGACCAACTCAAGTACAAGGAGAATCAACATGAGCTCGTCCACTTATGCCGTGCAAGGCATGACTTGCGCCCACTGCGTCAGCGCCGTCATCGAAGAGGTGACGAAGATTGATGGCGTCACCGAGGTCTACGTCGACCTTCATGCCGGCGAACTCTCTCAAGTGCATATCACCAGCGCGATCGAGATTGGGAACGCTGATATCAATAGCGCCATCGTGGAGGCGGGCTACACGCTCGTTTCCGCATGATCTACCGTCAGAGAGTCAAAGGACGAACGGTTGTGCTCGTCCTTGGCGCGGCCAGCGCAGCGACCCTCCTGGCGGCCTGCTCATCGACAACCGCCGGCCCCACACCGCAAGCGCCTGCCAGCGCTCCAGCGAACATCGAGCAACCTGATTCCGGCCCCTCACAAGCAGCTGAAGACACGATAAGTACAGCCTCCCTGACAGGGCACGTCCACAATCTCTTGCTCGACCGCGACAGCATCTACCTGGGCACGCACGATGGCCTTTGGAGTCAGAAGCCAGGACAGCAACCGGAGCGAGTGACCGCAGAGGTCTTCGACGTGATGGGCTTGGCGCGCACGGGCACCACGTGGCTTGCATCAGGGCATCCAGGTCCAGACATGCAGGCGCCATCGGACCTTGGACTCGGTTTGTCCACTGATGGTGGGCGCACCTGGAAGATGGACTCACTGAGGGGACAAGTCGATTTCCACCGCCTGGTTGCCGACGGTTCCATCGTGATGGGCATCGCTTCCGCTGATGGCGTGCTTTGGCGAACCGAAGACCTTGGGCGCACCTGGAAGCAACTCGGAACCCCACCACTGTTCGACCTCGCCATGGCCCCCGGTAACACGTCGATCGTGATTGGCACAACGCAGCAGGGACTCATCCGCAGCACCAATGGTGGTGCTTCATTCACTTCCCAGCCAGCTGAAGCGCCATTGTTGGCATTACTGTCTGCGACCGACTCAGGGATCTATGGAGCTGGGACTGACGGCAACATCTACTTCTCAGCAGACGACGGACTCACCTGGACGCCGCGCGGCAACCTGGCTGCTCAACCCACTGCGCTGGCTTCTCTAAACGAGAAGGTTGTTGCGCTGGTAGGAGATGTCGTTGTCGAGTCCAATGATGGTGGTCGCACATTCGTTGATCGACTGGCAATCAATAACCACTCCGCATGATCACCGACGATCGCGGATGCCCGCCCAATTGACTTCGGACAAGTAGAACGGACAACAGTCATGAGCGAAAGCCGCACAGTCACCTTGGTCGCCAGCGGCCAACAGTGGGCTAGCTCTAAAGTGGTCGCCGAGAAAACTCTCGGGCAGCGCCCGGGTGTCATGCACGTAGATTTCAATCCCACTGCCCAGACCGCAACCATCGACTACGACACTTCGGTGACCACATTGCAGGAGCTATCCGAATGGGTACGGGAGTGTGGACTGCATTGCTCCGGCGCATCAGTCCCCGACCACATGTGCGATCCACTCGCAGAGCCGGAGGCCTTCACCAAAAGCGCATCGAATGATGCCGAGCTGGGCTCCCAACAAACATCAGCAGGCATGAACACCCACGTCGGACACCAAGCCCACACCGGACACCAAGCCCACACCGACAAGAGCCAGCCGATGAGTTCGCATGACGCAATGGGTCACGGCGGTCATCACCCGGGTACGTCAATGGCGTCGATGGTCGCCGACATGCGCAGACGCTTCCTCGTCGCTGCTCTGCTTTCCGTGCCGATCCTGCTCTGGTCACCAATAGGCCGGGAAGTGCTCAACTTCACGGTGCCCGCGCCGTTCGGATTGCGCGACGATGTCTTCGCGTTCTTCTTGAGCCTCCCAGTGATCTTCTACTCGGCTTGGATCTTCTTCGATGGAGCGTTTCGTGCCCTTCGGGCGCGCACTCTGGACATGATGGTGCTGGTTGCCGTTGCAGTAGGGGCTGGCTGGGGCTACAGCGTCTACGTGACCTTCGCTGGCGGCGGCGAAGTGTTCTATGAGGCAGCCACAGTGCTCACGTCTTTTGTGCTGTTGGGGCATTGGATGGAGATGCGCGCTCGAGGAGGCGCCAGTGAGGCGATTCGCACCCTGCTTGAGTTGGCACCTCCGAAAGCAATCATCCTGCGCGACGGTAAGACCTTGGAGATCCCCACTTCGGACGTGGTTGTCGACGATCTGCTGCTGATTCGACCGGGTGCGAAGATCCCAGTCGACGGCGAAGTCGAAATCGGGACTTCTGAAATCGACGAGTCGATGGTGACAGGCGAAAGCCTGCCGGTGACCAAGAACATCGGCTCCGCAGTGATCGGCGCTTCGGTCAACACCACGGGTACGCTGCAGGTGCGCGCCACGAAAGTCGGTGCCGACACGGCTTTGGCGCAGATCGTGGCCATGGTGCAAACAGCCCAGAATTCCAAGGCACCTGGGCAGCGCCTAGCTGATCGCGCAGCCTTCTGGCTGGTGTTCGTCGCCCTCATCGGCGGAACTGTGACGTTCGCGGCGTGGATGCTCAGTGGTGCAGAGGTCCAGCAAGCCATGCTCTTCGCAATCACAGTGGTCGTAGTGACCTGTCCTGACGCACTTGGCCTGGCTACTCCGACTGCGATCATGGTGGGTACCGGACTTGGTGCGCAGCGCGGAGTGCTGTTCAAGAATGCCTCCGCACTTGAAGCCGCTGCACATGTAGATGTCGTCGTGATGGATAAGACTGGCACTCTGACACGTGGCGCACCCGAGGTAACCGATGTCATCGCGGCTGGCTTCGCCGAGAATGAACTGCTGGCCCTGGCTGCGTCCGTGGAGGCGCTGTCTGAACACCCACTTGCCAGAGCGATCGTTTCGCGTGCCAACGAATACGGTATTGCCGTTCCCGATGCACACGACTTCTCCAGCACCCCGGGCAAGGGCGCGCGAGCAACCGTCGGTGGACGTGCTGTGGCGGTGGGCTCCCGGGGCTTCATGGAGTCCGTCGGTATCCCTATCCCCGATGAACTTCAGGATCATCGCGCACGACTCGCTGGCACTGGTCGCACTGCGATTTTCGTTGCCGTCGATCACCAGACGGTCGCGGTTATCGCTATGGCTGACGCCGTTCGCGAAACTGCACGAGCTGCAGTGGAAGCGCTGCACGAGCAGCACCTGCGCGTCATCATGCTCAGCGGAGACAACGAGGCCACGGCACAGCGCATTGCCGAGTACCTGGGGATAGACGACGTCATCGCCGGCGTCCTTCCCGATGGCAAGGCGGCAAAGATCGCCGAACTGCAGGCTGGGGGTGACAAGGTTGCCATGGTTGGCGACGGTGTCAACGACGCCCCGGCGCTGGCTCAGGCCGATCTCGGCATTGCCATCGGCGCAGGCACAGATGTCGCCATTGAAACCGCTGACCTAGTGCTCATGCGTTCGGACCCTTTGGATGTGGCCATCGCAATCTCGATTGGTCGCGGCACCGTGCGCAAGATGCGTCAGAACCTCGGATGGGCGATCGGCTACAACTCCGTGGCACTACCCATCGCTGCGGGTCTGTTCGTTCCCGCCTTCGGGCTCATGCTGCGACCCGAGATCGCTGCGCTCACGATGTCAGGCTCATCCCTTCTGGTTGCGATCAACGCCCTCTTGCTCAAGCGACTGCGCTTGCCTGCCGCGAACCCTGTCGTTCCTTAGAAGCAACTGTGATCGCGTCCTGAATGAAGTGGACGATGAAGTGCTGCTCTCAGCCTCGGGCTTGACCGAGAGTTACGCGCGCTCAGACAAGAAATCCCCAATGAAGATCATTCTGGGCGAACTTCCCCTGGCGAGAACACAGTGGAACGCAGCGGCGCAGCGAGATATTGCCCGCAAGAGCCCCAGTTGTATGAACGCCTCACCTGCGACGGGCGCTTCGAACTATTCGCGAGCATCTATGGCCTGGCTCGTGATGGGGCATCACGGGAAGCTGCAGACCTGTGCGAAACCGCTGTCAAACTCAATCTTGCATTGACGCTGCTGGCCGACCCGGGGTTGCTCCTTCTGTACGAGCCGTACGCCGGATGTGACTGGGATACGTACTTGAAGTTTCTGGTACTCGTGGCCTGAATCGAGCCTCGTGGCACGCCTTGCTCATCATCAGCTGCTGCGCGAACTGGAATCTTGACCGAAACTTCATAAAATCAACACAGTGATGACAGCTAAACCCAATGAAAATGTTGCCTCGCGTTAGTACTTCCGGAAAGGCGCTATGGCCAAGCATCGTTCACCACGTGCCGCCTCTTCCAATCCCACTACTCGGATCGGCCGCCAGCAAGCGGGCAGAAAGCCTCCTGTGGAAGATGATCTCGTCGCACAATTCCGCGCCAAATTGGGCGTGCCTCCCGCAGCGAGGGAAGATGTTGTGCCGCGCCGCAGCCCCAGAGTTCTTTCTGAAGAGGAAGTATGGAACGTGCCCGAAGATCGCAAGAAAATGTGGATCACGGACACTTCCTGCGGAGTATTTGAAGATCTTGAACCCCAAGCCTTGGGAGTGTCCCTTGTCTTCGAGACCCCAGAATCAGGACCACCCTTCGACCTGCCCATCTCAATCGTCACGTCTCGAATAGCCGACCCGGGAATGACTCCAGCCCCTGATGAACCAAATCAATTCAGTGTCTCGCACACGCTCAGAGCTATACCCAGTGGGCTTGGTCGTGTCTCCGCGACGGTGCGAATCCCGCAAGCCAATTCGGGACTTTGGCGCGTACGCGCCCAAGCGGAACCTCTCATCGCCCCGATGCAAGCCACTGGCGCTACTGCTTTTCGACCGTTGATCAATGTGTCGGCACCGGGCGTGGTCATCGGCGCCTGGCCTGCGATGGTCGCCATCGGTGCACTCGTGGGTTCGACCTTGCTCGCATGGCTCGCCAGTAGAGCAGGTATTGCAATGATCGACATCGTGTGGCTGGCACTGGTCTCCTGCTTGGCGGGAACCCTTGGTGCCAAGGCGTATTTCCTGGCTGAAGCTCGCACTATGGCTGCCGCACGCAGCGGTGCGGGCATGTGTCTGCAAGGTTTCGTTATCGCTTCGCTGGCGACTTTTGTGATCGGTACTTGGGTGCTCGGCCTCCCAACGCTCGTACTGCTCAATATGGCAACGCCAGGGCTTTTGATCGGGATGGCCTTGGGTCGCTTGGGCTGTTGGGCAGGCGGCTGCTGCACTGGACGACTATCCAGCAGTCGATTCGCACTGTGGTCATCGGATCGAAGCATTGGCGCTCGTCGAATACCAACCCAACTATTGGAAAGCTCAGCGGGATTCATTTTGGCAATCGTGACGCTACTGATGGTGCTGATGAGCACTTCAGTTCCGGGCGCCAGTGTGCTCGCTTTCGGTTTGGGCGCATACATATTCGCTAGGCAAATGCTGTTCCCTCTACGCAGCCAACCTCGAAAGACCAAATTCGGGCGGCTAATTGTGATGACTGTCGCTGCAGCAGCCGCACTCTATGCGTCAGTGATCCTCGTGATCGTAGGTATAAGTTCATGATTTTTCTGGCCCCGAGGCGTTCCGGCATATTGCATTTGGGACTGGTAGTCGGTGTCTCAGTAATGCTCCTTGCCGCCTGCGGGAGAGATGCCCAAGGATCCTTAGGGTCGCCTGCGGGCGACCAGAACTATGTGTCGGCAGATGGCTCAGTGCAGTTGAAGGATCCCAACGCACGCCAATTGGCCCCCGTTATCACGGGCACAACACTGGAAGGGGGCACCTGGTCTATTGAAGATCACCGCGGACACATCATCGTTTTCAATGTCTGGGCTTCGTGGTGTGCTCCGTGTCGGGCCGAGGCGCCCATCTTGAAAAGGATCAGCGAAAAGTATGAGGCATCTGGAGTCGACTTCGTCGGACTCAATATTCGCGATTCCACGGTTTCAGCGATCGCTTTCGAGAAGAAGTTCGGCATCACGTACCCAAGCCTTGTGGATACCGGAGGTGAACTGGTACTGCGCTTCGCAGGTAACCTCAATCCATCGGCGATTCCTTCAACCCTGCTGGTTGACAAACAAGGTCGCGTCGCCGCTTCCATTTTGGGCAAAGTCACCGAAGCAATGTTGACCGGTCTCATCAAGGGGCTACAGAGAGAACCCGATCCAACTCGAAATCCCAGCGCTTCCAGTGCCGCGCCAGATGACGACTAGATCGGCCTGGTCTTCCGTCACACATCTGAATGGAGCATCGTGGGTGAGTTGATTTCCAACGGTGCCTTAATTCCAGCACTTCTTCTCGCGGCTCTGGCTGGTCTGGTGAGTTTCGCATCACCTTGCGTACTGCCGCTAGCTCCCGGCTACATCTCGTACGTGACAGGACTCACCGGGTTCGAGTTGGGCGAGCCCACGCGAAAACGTCGACGAGTCCTGCTTGGCAGCTCACTGTTTGTTCTTGGATTCAGTGCAGTCTTTGTGTCATATGGGTTGGCTTTCGGAGGGCTCGGCTCATTCCTCCTTCAATATCAAATACTTATCGAACGAATCTTAGGTGGACTCGTCATAGTCATGGGATTGGCCTTCCTTGGATTGATGCCAACAAGCCAGCGCGCTTGGCGCGTCCACCGCACGCCGACGTTGGGGCTAGCGGGTGCACCTCTATTGGGTGTCGTCTTTGGGCTGGGATGGACACCCTGTATGGGTCCCACTCTCGCAGTGGTGCAATCACTGGCATTTATCGAAGGCAGCGCTACCCGAGGCGCCGCCTTGTCCCTGGCTTATAGCCTCGGGCTTGGGCTACCCTTCATTGCCCTGGCCTTGGGTTTTAGTCGACTTGCCGGAACATTGAGCTGGATGCGTCGGCATTCCATGTGGATCACGCGCACAGGAGGCATCCTGCTGATAGTCGTAGGAATACTCCTGATCACTGGCTTGTGGACAGAACTGACAATCTGGCTACGAGTGACAATTCCGGGATACACAGCGCCAATCTGAGCGTCAACCAGCGACACTAAGTTAAGCATCACGCTGCTCTACACTTGAAGAAGAGTCCCCGTCAGCATCGGAGTCAACGAAGAGATCCATCAGCCTTACGAAGAACACGGCACCGGATCCGACAATCGAATGAACCACTGCAGCGGTGCCAAAACGGACGCCTAGGTCGAATTTGGAAGCGAGCGTGCGGTTCAGGGCAACGGATGTTGCCAGACGACTACGGCCTAGCCCGGGCAGAATTGGAAGAGACCTGCGCGCTGCCCAACGCCAACACCATCACTGGACAGGTCAAAGTGATGCCCAAAATGAATACCGTTGCGATTGAGAGCCCCAATCCTGCGACGATTGCCGCACAGGTGACCGCCCCTGCTAAAGACACCAGGGTCACTTTCGTTGATATGTTCAATTGAATCCTCACGCGGAGTTGAGGCGACTACTTCTGATTCCCAATACTCCTAGATGTTCGTATCGTTTTGTCTGAATACTCGTCAAGATTCGATGAAGTACACCGACTCCTGCCGAAAGGCGTCGATGGCGATAGGTAGATTCGGCGTGTCAAACGTGCGAGCAAGCCCACGACCACAACTAGACCGCAAGCAAGAGTTGAATCCGCAAAGGAACGACACGGAAACTGGGCGCTTCAATCAACTTTCGCCATTTCTGGAAACGCCAGCTGAAGCCGAACTGAAATCGCGACTCCCCCAAACACTTGAAGTCGGCAATGATTTCGGCGATCACCCGGAGGGATTTGCGGGTGCGAGGGATGTGGACGGCAACTTCACTGTCTAGCCAATGACCGAAATCAAAACTTGATCGAACCTTGATCGAACTTGCGCCAAAGACCTAGCGACTGACACTCACACTGTTTCGCATTGGGGTTACCAATGGGGCTTCAAAGAACCGCGACGCGAAAGGAATTCTCAGGTGCGACTCGCAATGACACGATTCTTATTGAAGGCTAACGTTGTGACCAAGACTGGGACTGGCCCGATTGAATCGGGGCTTGCCATCACTCGTGTCGACGAGGAAGTCAATTCCAAGACATCGTGCTGCGCCTGTCTTGAGGGCATGGGACGGGTGGTCCGCTGATGAGTGCATCTGTGCTGTCCGAGGCCGCCCAACTGGCACTTGCTTCAGACGTCATGTTGGCGGCGGCTGCCGCAACAGTGGTCACCGGTGACGTGTTCGGCGCTGTGATCCATCGTCGAGCGATCCAACCTTGGGTGAGTTGGAAGCAGTCTGTGGTTGCCAGTGCCCACCAAAGCGCCCGGCCGCTATCGCGCGTCTGGGCTTCCTCCGCGAATCGTTTCGCACCCTCGGATGCCCTCGAGGCTGTGGCTCACAGGACTCTGCGTGCCACAGCGATTTTCAGTGGACTGGCATTCGGACTTTTAGGATTGGCGTTCGCCGTGGCTAGCGGACACCTTCTGCCCTCCGTGCCAATAGTGGCTGGGGCGATCATCCTGTCGGCAGCGGCCGCAATTATTGCACTTCCTGGAGCTCGATCTCCTGCTGTTCGCGCGGTCCTCTCACGGAGAGGTATTCCCCTTCTGGCTGCGGCATGTATCCGCGAATTCATTAGCGCTGGAGCGATAGTCATTGTTGTGCTGATCGTGGCTCACACAGCCGGCCTGACGGACATCAGTGCAATGGAGGTGCTGACTATCGCTTTGGTAACGCGGCTCGTCATCGCCGCGGTGCCTGGCGTCAGGGGGTTCGGCCCTGCCGATGTGACATTGGTGGCTGGATTAGAACTTGTGGCAATCCCTTTGCCCGTCGCAGTCGCGGCCGTCCTCATTTGGCGGTCTGGTTCGCTGCTGGTGGCTATCGGCGCTGCAGGAGTTGCGTCCCGAACTGCGCCTGCTGCAATTGATTGGGACAGCCCTGCGCGAGAAGGAGCGGGACGGCAGTTCCATCGTGCCGCTTTCGCGATCATCGGACTGCTACCCGATCAGGCAAGAGATCGAGCGCGCAGCTGGATTTTCGACACCATGTTCGCGCTTTCAACTGACCCTTGGGGCTACCAAGATGCACCATACGAGCAGCGCAAACAAGCGCACTTAATAGCTGCCGTAGACTGCAAAGCACGGGTGATCGTTGAAGTCGGTTGCGCCGACGGACACAATCTGATTGCTCTAGCACAAAGAATGCCTGCTGCTACCATCGTAGGTACAGATGTGTCCGGGGCAGCCGTGCGAATCGCGGCTAACCGGACACGAGAATTGCACAACGTCAGCGTGATCGATGCGTCTGACCGCCAGGCTCTGCATCGCTCACTCCCTGGATCTGTTGACTGCTTCGTACTGGCAGAAGTCCTCTACTACCTTGGAGGCGATTATTCAATGTCACGAAGTTTGGCTCCGCTACGAGAAGTCTTGGCAGTTGATGGCCGGGTCATTATGATCCACGGAAGTGCCGACGCGTTTGAGCTGCACTCGCGAGCGGCAGCAATTCTAGGGCTTCAGATTATCAGCTCAACCAGCGTGGACGATCCCGAACGCCCTTTCGATGTCGCGATCTTGTCGCTCAGCCGCTGAGTTGCCCGCACCATCCAGCGAGGACACCTCATCTGACGAAACGGCCGATGCGATGAGGGCAACAGCGCCGTCTGCCCGTCGAGAACTGCAGCATTCAACGTAAACCACAACAGCGGCGCGTTCGGGTGTTGATGGTGCCCTCGCAGGCAAGCCTCAATCAGCCTTGCTCGTGTATTTCTACGTGCTTGTGGCATACCGCCATCAGGCTTCTTATTGCCTGACCGGAGTAGCGTGCCGCTCCTCCGAGATTGGTAACGATTGTCGCTAGCGGCCCAAATTGGATTTCAGGCTGGAAACTTACCCACTTCGCGAAAGCGAACATGGACAACCACTTTGTTACGCCCTAAGACCCATTGGCATGCTCATATAGCAATTGGCCGCTTTCGCAGCATCGCGGCCACGCGACGCACAGTATTCATCAAAGCCTACGCGAACCCGTGTGGATGCCTACTTAAGAAGCACTCTCACGACCAATCAGCTTCACACAATTGCTTAAGTCACTATTGCGGTCTTTGGCAAGAAGTCCCATTGATTCGCTTGTGAACGCGCCTAAAGCGTCACCCCATGAGTTCTTGCATTGTGGCGATCTCGGCAGATTGTCCTTCAATAACAGCCTGTGCGAGTTCGCGCACGGCAGGGTACGTCGTAGATGAGAGGACTTGGTCTGCCATATCTATCGCGCCTTGGTGATGGGCGATCATCATTTGCAACCACATTTGATCGAAGGCCGAGCCTTTAGCCTGCATCAACTGCGCCATCTCGTCATCGCTCATCATGCCTGAAGCCATCATGCTTGACATATTCCCCATGTCATGTCCTCCCTCGACGCCGGACATGGACATCGGTGCGTCCCAATCCTGCAACCATTGGCTCATCAATGTGATCTCAGGTGACTGCGCAGCCTTGATTTGCTTGGCTAGCGAGAGTACTTCTGGCGTCGACGAGTTGGTGAGTGCAAGATCTGCCATCGCGATGGCCTGCTGATGGTGAGGGATCATCAGTTGAGCAAAGGCTATGTCGTCGCTTGAGCCGACACTTGTGGCTCCCATAGATCCGGAAGTCGCTGCAGATGTTGACTGGTTGTCGCTTGGCATCGAGGATGTGGTAGCGCTACAGCCAACTAGGAGCCCAACCAGGGCCATGGTCGCTCCCCCGACGATCACGCTTCGAGTGTGGTTCATGTATTTCTCCTTCTCGTGAATGTCACTATTAACCAGCGGACGCAACTGTCCGCCGAACCGGCGACCTCACAATTATCGGAGCCCACGAACGCAAAATCGGATTAAAGCCATGAAGATTTGATTAAGGTCCCTGGCGTAGACCCTCGTCCGACTTCGAGATAAGTCGGACTCAAGTGAACCCAAGGCATCCAAAGTTGATGCTTGCCTCTACACCGAATATCCAGTTCCCACGACTTCTGCGGTAAGCATGCGTCGAGCGTGTGTCGCTTTGAGGCGAGCCACTGCTCCAACTACCAGGACGAAGGTTGCCGCCGCGACAATGATCCCCTGCAGCCACACCCCAATCGCTGTGGCTATCGTGAACCCCGATCGAGGTGTCACAGTGTCAACGATTACCCCCGATTCCCCGTCGCCTAAGAATTCGCGGATGGAGCCGTCGACGTCAATGATCGTACTGATGCCGCTAGTTGCGGCCACGATCACCGGTCTGCCGTACTCGACAGCTCGCAATTGTGCAATTGCGACCTGCTGCTGCAACTGCGCGGTGCCCCCATACGTGGCGTTGTTTGTCTGCACCACCAGCAATTGCGCTCCTGAGCGAACCACTTCGCCAACGATTGAGTCGTAGGCAACTTCGAAACAAATGACATCACCGAGAACAATGCCTCCGATGTCAAAGAGCCCTGCCCTTTCGCCCGAAATGAAATCCCTCGGGACGAGCCGGAATCGATCGATCCACGAACCTAGTATTTCTCGCATGGGAATGTATTCCCCAAAAGGAACCGGATGCTGCTTAATGTACCTCTGCGTGGGTCCGACATCGGGAAGCCACAAAATGCCCGAGTTCGCAACACGGGTGGCGTCATTTGGCGCTGCAACCACAGCCCCAACCAAAACTGGCACCCCAACTTCGTCGACAACATCGTCTATCGCATTGCGAGCCATCAAGTCGCTGAATGGATCGATGTCAGTAGCGTTCTCCGGCCAAAGGATCAAGTCGATGTCCGCCCGTTGTAGTGCGGCCAATTGGCGAGTCAGCCGAACGTGATTCGCCAATACGGCCCGACGCTCACCCATTGCCGTCAGGCCGTCGCCGGGCGTCCCACCTTGCACGACGGCGACAGTGACTCTCGCAGCCTGCTCCGGGAGGCCAATGAGCCCAGCGGACGCAATGATGAGCACAGCAATAAGTAAAGCCCCTGGCGCACAAAGGATGACGCTGCGTTCGCCCAGCGCTGCCCGCCGGGCGAACTCACATGTCAAGCACCCGGCAAGGGCTGCCAAGAACGCCAGCCCCGCCGCTCCAACCACAGCAGCGAGCGGCAACAACGGCCCGCTCACCTGTGCGTAGGCAATCCTTCCCCAAGGAAAGCCGCCAAGTGGAACTGCACCCCGCAACGACTCCATCGCTACCCAGAGGCAAGCAACAAGGACTGGCCACCATCGAAGTCGCTGAGCGAGTGACTGTGCCATAAATAGTCCTGCCCACCAAAGCACATTGACGAGCGACAAAGCGACCCATGCATCAGTGCCCACAACCCGCATCCACACGAGCAAGGGTCCAAAGAATGCCGCACCGGCGAGCGCACCACACAGCGCCGAGCATCGAAGGTTTGCACGAAAAGTCGATGCAGCTAAGAAGGCAATACTCAGAATCGATGCCCACCACCAGCCGAGAGGCGGGAATGCACTAGTCATGAGAACACCGCCGAGTAGCGCTGCGGCCCATCTGGCAACTCGCGGAGTGGTCCGGCTATTCAAGCAGGAGTTTTCATTCTTCAAGGCCACGCCCCAGATCGAAAGGACTCGCATTATCGCCCCTGAGCCCTGTACGACGGATGCAAGCACCAATAGATCGAATCTGACGTCTACTCGGATATCACTCAACGAGTTCGAATTCCACAATAGGCAGCCGCATCTACCGTAGATTGATTGTGAACTTGGACACCATGCCTACCGGCTGGTAACGAACTTGATGGAATCTTGATCTTCCCACGCCGGAATCACTTCTGAACAGAAGGCATCATGGCTTGATGCGCACTAAGAGATTTGTTGTAGTCGGCGCGATGGCTCTCAGTCTATGCGTGTCGGTATTGCCCAGTTCTGTAGCAGCACCCGAGGCAAACTTAGAGCAGGTCCAGGCCAAAGTGCGTGATCTCCAGATGCAGGCGGCAGAAGCTTCCGAGCGCGCAAAAGGAGCCCAACAGCGCCTCACAAGCATCTCGGCACGCATTGAGTCTGTCGGGGCACGCGCTGCGCGTGAACAACGGGATTTTCGCTTGGCTTCCGAGACAATTGAGGACATGGCAAGAAATGTCTACATGAGTGGAGGACCAGATTCCACGCTGCAAGTCCTGATGGCCGATGATCCCGTTGCTTTCCTGAGTCAAGCATCAGTATTGGCTCAACTGCAGCAACGACAAGTAGATGAAATACGCCGTATGCAAACAACCGGACTTCGCGTAGCTCAGACACAAGCAGAACTTGCTGGCCAGAAGAAGATCGCCCAAGATGTCCGGAACGAAAAGGCTGCCGCGCAAAGCGAATTCGAATCTCGCCTTACTCAAGCCCAGAATGTACTTGCTGGCCTGCAATTGGAGGATCAACGACGCCTCGCCCAAATTGAGAGGAAAAAGCGCGCAGAGAGTCTTGCCGCCGCCCGATCGCTTCAGAAGGCACAGACTTCGCGCAATGGTCAGGACTCATCATCGACTGTACAAGGCAATGGCGGGGCAACCGGTAGTCGACGTGCTCAACTCGCAGTGAAGTACGCACTCGCCCAAGTTGGAGACCCATACTCGTTCAGCGCCAATCCGCCCACTTCTTGGGATTGCTCCAAATTGACCACGGCAGCTTGGGGACAAACTGGAATTGGACTCACCCCCCTCAGCTATACGCAATGGGACCAAACCAAACGCGTCCCCGTCAGCGATATCCGACCTGGTGATCTGGTGTTCTATTTCGGTTTAGGAGCCCACCACGTGGCTATGTACGTGGGCAACGGCAAGATGGTAAGTGCCTCCAACCCATCTGATGGCGTGGAGGTTATTGATTTTCTTGGCCCTTGGTACCGGGAAAGGTTCAGCGGCGTAGGCCGAGTCATCTAGATCGTCATTGGTGTGCGGTCCAGTGCTTCGCATTTGTGAGCGCGGCTGGTGCGAATCACTGGGACAAGAGTTCTTGCATCGTGGCGATCTCTGCGGTCTGTCCCTCAATGACCTTTCGAGCGAGATCGCGCACGTCTGGGTTCGTCGTGGACTCGAGCACTTGGTCTGCCATCACGATGGCGCTTTGGTGGTGTGCGATCATCATTTGCAACCACATCGGATCAAAAGCCGAGCCTTTTGACTTCAACAGTAGTGATAGTTCCTCGTCGCTCATCATGCCTGAAGACCTCGGGTCTGCCATGTTGCCCATGTCATGTCCTGGCGGGCTGCTGGGCGGCAAAATCGGTGCGTCCCAATCGGTCAACCATTGAGCCATCATGGCGATCTCGAGTGACTGCGCGGCTTTGATTTGCTTGGCCAGTAAGCGAACTTCAGATGTCGAGGCTTTCGCCAGAGCCAGATCTGCCATGGTCATGGCTTGCTGATGGTGGCAGATCATCTGCTGCGCAAAGGCAATGTCATTATCTGATCCCACGCTTGCCGAATCGGTTTGGCCAGAAGATGCAGTAGAACTTGATTGGCTGTCAATCGGCGCCGAGGAGGTGGACCCGCTACAGCCCGCCAGCAGCCCAACCAGAGCGACAGCGGCTCCTCCAACTATCAAGCTACGAGTGATCCTCATGCGCTGCGGGCTTGCATCACTTGCTCAAGGGCTGAACACGCTTCGAGGATGTCGAGCCGATGTAGGTCATCCCACGAGTCGCAGGGAAACGGCCTCAGCAAGACGAGCGCACTGCCTGTATTCCGGCCGAAGCCATCTCCGTACCAGCCCTCATCGAGGGCCTCCCCATGTCGGTGGGCCGAACTGTCGCGCACATGCCTAGTCTGCCTCCGCGGCGCATCAGTACGCACGCAAATTGATGAAGGTTTGGTCAAGACAGTTCGCTCGTCGTCTTGATCAAACCTTCATGAATTCTCGCGCCGAGCAATACCAAGCCAGTCAAGAATGACGATTAGGGGTCAGGTTGCACTTGCGCAGCGATACCAGCCATCGAATGATCATCAGGACCATTCGAAAATCTCCAAATCATGCGCACGTCGAATTTTGAGGATGAGGACATCGGTGCTCTTGCTGATGATCTCGCCCTCGTTGAACAGGCACTTGTCGCCGACGGGCAGGCGCTACGCCCAGCTCCATCAAAGGAGGAATCATGAATCCTGAGTCCCTGGCTCAGATGAGCAATGTGGCGATCTATTCGTCGATGCTCACCCTGGCAATGGCGATGGTCGCCTTTGCTGCCTCCTTTGCCAGTGGCAAGCGGCGTCTCGTGGCGGTGACGGCCGCCGCCACGATGAGTGCTGGCGGTACTGCTGTGCTCACCAAGTCCGACGCCAAGCCCCTGCAGGAGCCCGGCGTAGTGAAGGTCCCCGACTCCACGCCACAACTTGGGATCCAGGGCTTGTTCCTGCCGACTGCAGCTTTGGATGCAGTGCGGGGGCCGTACTCAAGCTTTCCAGCTCCTGACGATCCCGCCGTATTTATGTCGGCTTGGAAGGGCGATCTGGGTTTGGACTCTGGAGCGCCCCAGAGCGTCTACCGGCTCGTGAAGGACCAGATGAAGCAGATTGGTCTGAAGCAACTCAAGCTTGGCCAAAGCTGGGAGCTGCCGGATGGCTCAGGCGCCGTGAGCTTCGAAGGCTACGAGCGCTGGGCCTCCTTCCAGATCGCCTCCGATCCTGGCAAGGAGATCGCGTTGTTCTCCGCTGCCGCTGCCATTGTCGGCCTGACGATGTCCCTGTTCATTCGTCGCCGGCGGGTATGGGTGAAGGTCGTGCTGAAGGATGGCGATTTCGTTCTCCAACTTGCTGGAATTATGAGCACCTCCACTTTCGAGGATAAGGACATCGGCGTGCTTGCTGAGGATCTCGACCTTGTCGAGCAGGCCCTGGAATCCGCCGGCCAGGTGCACTCACCAGATGCATCCGAGAAGTGATCGTGAATCCAGAGACAATGGCACGGCCGAGTAGTTCTCGTTCATGCTCGCAATCACGTCTGCCTTCGCCCGTGGACGGAGGCGAACTGCCTTGATGTCGACGGGTTTGTTTGGCTCGCTTATTCCGCGTCACGGCAATCAATCTGATACTTCCCAGACTCGCAAACGTCAGGTGAACCCACGCCTCGCGCTTTTGCTGTGGCGCCCGCTCGCCGCTTTGGGAGGGGGCTTGGCGATGGCATGTGCGTTTCCACCACTTGCTTGGTGGTGGATCGCTCCAATCGCGGTCTTGCTTTGCGTTCTCTCTACTCGCAAGGTCCGACCACTATGGGCTGCAACTTATGGAGCAATTGCAGGAGTGGCGTTCTTCGGTCCTCTCCTCTCATGGATGAGTGTGGTCGGCATTGATGCCTGGATTTCACTTACTGCCATCTGCAGTGCATGGTGGATAGGTCTATTCGTCGCCCAATCATTTGCTCAAAGGTTTGTCTGGTGGCCAGTCGTTGTTCCCGCGTTGTGGGTTGCCAGTGAGGCCATCCGCGGAGCGATCCCACTGGGCGGGTTTCCGTGGGGCCGGTTGGCCTTCTCACAAGCCGGCGGCCCACTGTTGCCCTTGAACTCAATCGTTGGTCCGGCCGGCCTCGCCTACGCCTTGGCTTTTGTCGCCTGCGCCGTTGTGTACCTGCTCCTGGACAGACGCAGTAGACCACCTTGGGCAACGACAATGGTTGTCGCCATCGGCTCAGTGTCGCTGTCCACACTCCTAGCATTTGGCTACGTCGCCAGCAATGCTGCCAGCACCCAAAATCAGGTCACTATTGCGGTCGTACAGGGCGGCGTGCCAGGTGTCGGCCTCTCAGCAATGGGCGAAAAACGGGCCGTCCTGGCGAATCACACGCAATTGACCCGAACCGGATTGCGCTCGCGCCCTGAAATTGACTTTGTCGTATGGCCGGAGAACTCCACGGACATCGATCCGTTCAGGGATCCCTTGGCCCGACGTCAGATCGACGAAGCAGCTCGCACTGTCGGCACGCCGATTCTCGTCGGCGCTGTTGTCGATGCGCCCAATGATCCATCGCGTGTAGCCAACTCTGGAATCGTTTGGGATCCGGCTACAGGGCCGGGTGCGAGATATGTAAAGCGTCATCCCGTGCCGTTTGGCGAGTTCATCCCTTTCCGCTCGCTTCTCGGAAGTCTCCTTGACCGCTTTCGGCTCGTGCCCCGTGACTTCATTGCTGGTGACGCTCCCGGAGTACTTGAAATCGCAGGCACCACGGTGGGTGACGTCATCTGCTTCGAAGTTGCCTACGACTCAATCGTGCGAGATGTGGTCATCGCAGGCGCCCAGGTGATTGTCGTGCAAACGAACAATGCCACCTACGCGGGCACCGCCCAATTGCAGCAGCAGGTCGCAATGTCACAGGTCCGCGCTGTTGAACATGGGCGATCGGTAGTCGTGGCTGCGACGAGTGGCATCAGCGCAGTGATCAATCCGAATGGCTCGATCCGAACGAGCATTGCGGCGAACGAATCCGGAGTGCTTGTCGAACGCATCGCGTTGTCCAAACAACAGACGTTGGCCACTGCTTGGGCCCCTCGCATCGAATGGCTCCTTGTGGGCTTCGCCGCGGCATCCCTTGCTTGTATCGGTCTGTCGCGGTTGCGTCGGCAGCGCAGTCGGAGTTGAGCAATTCGATCTACGCAGCCTATCGATCCTCGATATGTCCACACGCCTGGCGAAGAGAGTATCCGCCCTCAAATGGGCGACCTGACCGAAAGCCAATGGGGATGCGAGACACGAAATCGACTCGGGCTGCTTATCGGAGTCTTCGAACTCGCATATTGCTTGCCGCGCGTGACCGGCGTAGTGGTACGAATGTCGCTCATCAAGGCTTCCAGTCATACGTTCCAAGGCGAGTTGCTCGCTGGGGCCGGTATGGGGAGTAATCATCCTGGTTCAATGTGCGTTCTTGAGAATCAGGCCATCACGAAACGTACGTCCACTTGGCAGGACTGCCTCGGTGAGCAGACTTCGCTCAGCGGCATGCTCAACCCTCGGCCATAAGTTCTCTGTTTTGATGAATCGTCCAATGATGGTATTATCGCTATATGACGATGATACCTCTGGCGTTCGATGCGCTTCCCGAGTTGGATGCGCCATCGAAGGAAGAAAGTTCGCTGGCTGTCGCTGCTGCGTTATTTCGTAGTTTGGGCGACCCTGCCCGACTCACGATCCTGAGTCATCTTGTGCTTGGAGAGCACAACGTGCGCGACCTGACCGGGCACCTGGGACTGGCGCAGTCGACGGTGTCGGCGCACTTACGCTGCCTGCTGGAATGCGGCATGGTCACCGTGCGTGTGCAAGGACGGTCCTCGATGTATTCCTTGAAGGCTGATGCGCAGATCTTGGACCTCCTTAGCGCCGCCGAGCGACTACTTGCGGTCACTGGTAACGCCGTCACCTTGTGCCCGCGCTATGGCCCCATCGCAAACTTGAACGCGCAGTCGCAGGCACAGCTATGAGCCAGGCATGCGGTTGTGACGACGACGAACCGCGTCGACAGGAGGATGGGGGCGACCAGGCGCCGGAGAAGCTCTGGCAAATCAGCGAGATCAGGTTCGCGGCCATATCCGGCTTGCTCCTCTTGGGAGCATGGATAACCAATCTGGTTGACGGCGCATCGTGGATCGTCCACCTTCTTGAGGCGCTGGCGCTGCTGGCGGGCGCCTACACGTTCGTGCCTTCAACGCTGCGGCGCCTTGTCAAGGGCAAGATCGGCGTGGGTACGTTGATGACGATTGCGGCAGTCGGTGCCGTCCTGTTGGGCGAGATCGGCGAAGCAGCGATGCTCGCCTTCTTGTTCTCAATTAGTGAAGGCCTGGAAGAGTACTCCGTGGCGCGGACTCGGCACGGTCTGCGCGCGCTGCTGAACCTAGTGCCAGACGAGGCGACCGTTATCCGTGACGGTGTCGAGTTGGTGATCAACTCGGGTGAACTGCGCGTCGGCGATTCGATGCTGGTGAAGCCCGGGGAACGGCTGGCCAGTGACGGGATCATCCGCGCCGGTCGCACGGCCCTGGACGTGTCGGCGATCACCGGTGAGTCCGTGCCGGTCGAAGCAGCCGAGGGCGACGAGGTATTCGCCGGGTCCATCAACGGCACCGGCACTCTGACAGTTGGCGTCACCGCGTCGGCGGAGGACAACTCACTGGCCAGGATCGTGAAGATCGTCGAAGAGGAGCAAACCCGCAAGGGAGCCAGTCAACGCTTGGCAGACACCATCGCCAAGCCGCTAGTGCCGGCGGTGATGGCTATGGCTGCCCTCATAGCGATCGTTGGGAGCATCGCTGGCGATCCGCAATTGTGGATCGAGCGGGCCTTGGTGGTGCTCGTGGCGGCCTCGCCCTGCGCCTTGGCGATTGCGGTACCAGTCACTGTGTTCGCTGCGATCGGCGCTGCAAGCAAAATGGGCGTACTGATCAAGGGCGGCGCAGCACTAGAAACTTTGGGAACTATTCGTACCGTTGCGCTGGATAAAACCGGCACGCTCACCCGCAACCGGCCTGAGGTCATCGAAGTCGTCGCGACCGGCGACGCCACTTCTGAGCAGGTCATTGACGTCGCTGCTGCTTTGGAGTCGCGTAGTGAGCACCCACTCGCGCGGGCGATCCTCGCCTCGGCTGCGATCGTGCGACCAGCCGACGAAGTTGCGGCGGTGCCAGGAGCCGGAATCACCGGCGTACGTGATGGTCACAAATTGCGACTAGGCCGACCCGGATGGATCGAATCCGAGCACCTGGGCGATGTCATCCACCGTATGCAACACGAAGGTGCCACTGCAGTGTTGGTCGAAAGCGACGGACAACTAATCGGCGCCATCGCCGTGCGCGACGAGCTCCGACCAGAAAGCGCAGATGTCATCGCGACACTCAGACGCGACGGATACCAAATCGCCATGCTTACTGGGGACAACCTCGCCACCGCGACGGCTTTGGCCCGTGAAGCGGGAATCGACATCGTCCACGCGGACCTGCGACCAGAGGACAAAGCTGCAGCAGTGCGGCAGTTCACCGCCCAGAATCCAACGGCGATGGTAGGCGACGGCGTCAACGATGCCCCGGCACTAGCCACCGCAGACCTCGGCATCGCGATGGGGGCCATGGGCACCGACGTCGCCATCGAAACGGCCGACGTCGCCCTCATGGGCGAAGACCTTCGGCACCTGCCTCAAGTATTTGCGCACGCGAGACGCGCGCGAAGAATCATGCTGCAGAACGTAGGCCTCTCACTTGCCCTGATCACAATCCTGATCCCCATCGCGTTGTTCGGCGTCCTGGGCCTTGCCGCCGTCGTGTTGGTACACGAACTCGCCGAAGTCGTGGTCATCGCCAACGGTGTACGAGCAGGCAGAGCACGCGGACTGATGCATGCGCAAGCCGCGACACCGTCCCTCCAACAAGCCACAAGAGCGCACCAATGATACCCCGCGAGGAAAACCACAGCCTCTCGTGGCTTGCTCGGCGAACTGATCGGTGGAAGTCGCACCTTCGAAACGCCGCTCCGACGCAGCGTTCGGTAAACGCAAGAGTGAGCCCACGAATCGCCCTGATCTCGTCCGTCGCAGGCCTGGCCATACTGGCGGACTGGACAATAAAGACGCTCGTCGTCGAGAGCCTCAGTAACGGCTCCTCAATCGACCTTGGGTTCATCAACATCAAACTCGCCTACAACCCTGGTGTCGCATTCAGCCTCGGATCGTGGCTGCCGCCGATAGTGGTCACGATAGGCACAGGCATCATCATCAGTGGCGGCTTCATACTGCTTGTCTTGCGCGCCCGAACTCTGAACGCAGTCTCAACTGCCGGCGCAGCCCTGTTGCTTGGTGGAGCTCTAGGCAATTTCATCGATCGGCTCGACGGTCAAGGCGTTGTTGACTACTTCCACACAGGGTGGTTCGCAACATTCAATCTCGCCGACGCACTGATCACTGTGGGCGTCGTACTTTTGGCCACGGGACTGGTCACGAATGGCCCTAGACAAATGAAATGGGAAACTGAATCCAGTCATCACGATGCCATGGAGCGCCAGCGGTCTACGGACACAATCATCGGCGTTGATGGGTGCGACGATTCCGTGACGAGCCAGTGAGCGACTAGTGATGTGTGGACCTGCAACGCTCACCCTTCGGGCTTTAAGTCACACGGGCTGGTTCCACTGGACCCCGAGGGAATTGCTGACTGTCTCGCTCCATAGTCGAGCTGCACTGATCCTCGCCAACCGTCATATGGTGCTTGCGAAATCTCACCCAACTCGCCCTGAATGGAGCATCTATGAATCAGACCGCCATGCCGATGGCTTGCCCCAAGTGCAAGGCAGCCATGCACACCTACGAACGCAACGGCGTAGTAATCGATCAATGCACTGAGTGCAGGGTCATATTCCTTGACCGCGGAGAATTTGATCGGCTAATTGCTGCAGAGGAGTCCGCATATGGGTCTCGAGCAAACAACGCCCAATATCAAGGACAATCAGCCTACGACGATGGGCGCGGCTCCGGCCATGGCGATAGCAAGTATGGCAGTAAATCAGGCAAGCGCCGCGGGGGATTTCTCGGTGAGCTATTCGATTGAATTGGGAATTCCGGCGCGCGGTCTCCGTGGAGCCGAACGAGTATGCAAAGTTCAAACCGCGAATTGTCCTCATGCCTTGCACCGGTTCGGTGGATGGTCTGCCCAGTGCAGCCAAGTACGCGCGGTACTTCTCACGCGTCAGCAACCGAGAGTCGTCGAGCGTTTCTAACAAGAAGGGCACGACGCGGCGGTTAAGTATGGATCGGACATTCTTTGCGCGCTCCGCGCCGCCGCTGCGCCCGTCAATGTAGACCTCGTGAAACCAGTCGTCGGCGACTTCGGTTACCGATAATGGGCGAGCCAGAGCTCTCTTGGGTAGGGATCGCCTGCTCATTGTGGCGACATCGGGATCGCCTTCGCCCAGGACTGCTCGCCTGGAGGGCAGAGGAAGGCCAGCCTGGAGGTTGGCAACGGCCAGTGCGCACCATGCCTCGGCTTGCGCCTTGGCGTCGAAGACCTCGTAATGGCGTTCAGTGGATCCTTTGGCCTTGGGGACTGAGCCCTGGAACTTGCCTCCCCGTAACATCACGCGGCCCTTCAATGGCCGGGCCATCAGGCGGCCCTTTCGTTCTTGATTAGTCCACGTAGGAACGCGATCTCGTCCTGCGCGCGAGCCAGCTCGGCACGCAGTCCCCGGTTTTCGGCAAGTGCCTCAGCGATCTGAGCGCTCCCGCCAATAGCAATCGGCGGTCGCGGCATCCCGATGTCGAGGTCCTGTGCAGTCTTACTCGTCGAGGTCAGAGCGGCGGCAGGCAGGAGGCCGGCGTTGATGAGGTCTCTCACGGGGATGACCCACTGTCATTCAAGTCCTATCTGCCGGGCGTGCGGGAAGGCGTTGACTTTGAGTCGGCGCTTGATCGTGTCCACACTGACTCCGCAGGCGTCAGCGGCCTGCGAGCGGTTCAGTTCATCGGTGACATCAACGATGACGTGTGCCATTGGCCGTACCTCCTTCAGGCGTAAGGCGTCGATCAACGCGCTAACCCACGGGCGGAGATCGGACGTTGAGTTGTCAACGGCGGATGTCGTGCGGTTCCTCGCATGTTGTAAGACTTTGGCGGTGCTGTTCATCGGTTCTCCTTTGAGGTGGTCCAGGGGGGGGGCGAGGGCTGGACGAAACGGCGGAGACCGAGGGCGTGCACGGAGGTATTGGGAATGCGTGGTGCACAGGGCTGCCCCTATGCACGGGGCAAGGCACCGGCCAAAGACGAAGTGTTGTGAGGTGCATCCCCATGGGGTGCAGGCAGGGCAGTCGGGGCTTACTGCCCCCACAAGTTGTCCATAAATGGTCCATAAACTGTAAATAAACCCCTGTGGCGGGGAGCAGGAAATGGGGTCAAAACAGGACAAGACCCCCTGTGTGAGGGGGTCTTGATCCTTTATTTGGTAGCGGGGAGACAAAACAAGGCTGCGATTCTTGGGTTGCGTGCACCGCAAGATCCCCTCACAAACGGCCACTTTTGCACCCCCCTCTGCACCCCCCTGGGGGTGCAAGCCTGCACCCCCCTCGCACACTTTCGATGACGAGTTCAGGCGACGGCCTTGGGCTTGAGCTGGACCGAGAGCGTGGAGTCGAAGGCGTTCGCGATGCGCTCAAGGATAGGCAGCGTCGGCGTCGTGCCGCCCGCCTCGAAGCGGGCGACGGCGGGCTGGGTCATTCCGGTGACCTTGGCCAGGTACCGCTGGCTCCAGCCGCGCTCCTCGCGTAGACAACGAACCTGCTCCCCCAGCTCGACCGCGAGCCTGGCTGCGGCGTAAGCGGCCTCGACTGCCGAGTCGCCCGCGCGAGCGGCCTTCATGTCATCCCAAGACGTGCGTACCATCACTCCTCCTCATCCACATAGTGCTCGGCTTGCATGCAAGCGAGCATCGCCTTCTTCGCCCGTGCCACCTGCGCGCGATCCCTGTCCTTAGTCTTCGCGAAGACCGTCAGCAGAATGATCCGACGACCCGGAGCGATCCAGTAGCTGATCCGCATCGCCTGTCGAGCAAGATCCGACCGAAGCTCCCGCAACTTGCCGTCCAACTGCTTGGTGTACGGCTCGGAGAGCAGGACTCCTCGCTCGGCCAGCAAGTCAAGGTAGAACGCCGCATGGCCGAACTAAGCACCCGTCAACCCCTCGAGCCAGGCCCGGACCTCAGGCTAAAGTTCGACCGAACCCAAGACATACCAGCGATGCTATCACGCGAGAGGGCGTGAACTGACGCCCACGGGCGCATGGTCGCGCCGGCTCGCCCGACAAGTGCCTGTGTCGCAGTCCACTTGTCCGTCGTAGTTTCGTTCGCGAATTTTGCCTTCTTGTTCAGGCGACCGTCTATCCGGTACTGCAATCGGAGCGACCTCAGCGGCGTCAAGAGTGGCCGAACACTCGTTGAGGTGCTATCGCGTACGCGCTATCTGCCCTTTGTCGTCAAGGACGCGATAGGCGATGCACTCGCCTTGCGGTGTCGGGGATGTCCGGCGTTCGACCATCTCGTGGCTGGATGAGGTATCACTAGCGCTCCACACGAATGGGAATATCGATTCAGCGTCAGCCCGCGTACGACTCAAGCTCTGCCCCGTGATCGTCCTGGCGACGATCCCAATACCTTGTCTGAGTGAGAGTCCCGCGCAATTCAAACCCTTCTGACTATGCAATGGCTGGCAAGATCGCCCCGTGAACGGCCTTCGAACAGACAACATGCCCAAGCATGTGGACGGCCCGTCCATCGTAGAAGCCGCCTCAGCTCTCATGCTCATTCCTCAAAACGCCTCGCGCCTCGTACGGCTACACAGACTCGCGGCATTGGGGATGGCATTGAACGACCAAGAGGCATCGTCGTTGAGCCCAAGCGCCATCCGATCGCTCTTGAAGCGCGAAGACTTTGGCCACGACAGCGTGGCGAGCCAAGAAGATCCGTATTCGGAAGTTCTAGTACAAAGCATCAGCTTCCCGGGCGGTCCATACCTCGTTTCATCAGGCACAGGAGAAGGCACAGTTGCAGACCTGGAGAACCTGATCGATGCGATATTTCGCGAGCGATGGATGCCCGCTGACGTGATTGGCCCCACACGCCAATTGATTCGGGCCCTCCTCACAGTTAGTGACATGGTGATTATGGGGGCAGGACTCTCCCGAGGTACCGTGCCTGGGCGACTACCAGGAACTCCAATCGATGTGCCGAGCGCCGAGAACCTGAAAGTCCTAACTGAGGCTGTATTTCTCTCTAATGAAGCGTTGAACGCTCAGGGAGAGTGGCTACTCCAGGTTGTCGATACGTTCGCGCTTGATGCTGGCGAACTGCTTGAGCCATGTGCCCACGAAACCATGGATGATCGCATCTATATCACGCCCTTTCTTCGACTAAGGGACGGCTATCTGGTCGTTCTGCCGCTAGATCTCCTCATCACCATCCGCTTCCATCTCCTACGATTCGCAGGTCAGGCTGGCCTGCTTGAAGAACTAGGAAAGCGATGGCGGCAATCAGCTTTCCGACGCGTCATGAGACTCCTACCGTCTGTCAGCGCTCCAACCCTCCTCGAAGAGACCGATCGTCTAAGCAGGTATCTCATAGCGATCGACGACAACCACGATCTCCATCTGATTCTCGCTACTGACCCCCTCATCGATTGGGATATCGAAGATGTGTGGGGCCGATACGACACGAGTGAAGTACTGGATCGCATATGCGACTTAGTGGCACCCGACGCAAGGGTGTCGTATAGCTCGGCTGAGGGTCTGCTTCACCTCGTCATCGTTGACAGTCCAGGCCGTTCTGCCTTCTGGGGAGTGCCAAACGTTGACGGGATGGATCCCATGCTCATTGCTCGATCTGACGATCTCGAAGTCATATTCCACCAGGAATCGGATGGACTTCTCGGGCTAATGCTGTTTGCGCAGGCAATCGAACAGCGCCAAGGGTCAGCGATTAGTGCTGCAGTCCTTGACGAGTACAGCGCCTATGTGGATCTCAAGAAGTCGTTCTACTTTTCCGACGACGCACCGCCAACTTTTACGGTGTTTCAGCCAGGAGATGGGTTCTTTCCTCGCCAGAAGCATATTGTCGAGACCGATCGTCATGGAGTTATACCTCCAGGGCCAAATGCACCTATGTTGCAAGCGCAACGTGTCTACGCGAAGGATGCCCCAGAGATCTTCCATACCGTGCCGGGAAGTTCCTATTTCGGTTTCGTGCTGGAACTGGATGACAACGTCATCTTTATTGCCGCTGACGTGATCGAGCCCGAACTCGCAGACTTGAAGGCGACCCTGCTTGAGTGCGCTGCCTATTGGGTTCGCGAGATCTCGCTCACGTATCCAATTCCCGATCAGCACGGACCAGTCGATCTCGTCGTGAAATTGGAGGACCCAACGGCCTGGACGCGCGCCTTCGCCGCAACGTCGCAATCTGCATCTGCGACAACGGTCGTTAGGGATGGTCAATGCATCATCATTGAATTGGGCGACACATTCTTAGCGCTTCTTCAAGAGACTACGAATTCTGCGGAACGTGAACTTGTGGCCGTCCTGCTCGTGGAGCTGTTCGGCGTCCCCGTGGATGACTTGTCGTCAAGACTCGACTCGGTGGCTCCTCTAGGTGCCAAGCGGATGCTCAATGTATTCAGTCAAGACACCACGCCGGACATGATGGCGGCTCAACTCCCTCGCGCCCTTAGCGGTCATGATCAGGTCGCGGCTCAGGTCCTCGACGAGCTAGGCGAGTGGCTCCGTTCGCCAACCGGAGGGCAGTTTACGAACGGCGCACTCAAGGGGGAAGACCGAGTGCGGGTGCTCAATGATGCTGTCGGCCATCTCTTCGAACGACTTGAGACCCAAGTCGCGTTGTTCGAATCAGCAGGCCTGATGGATTTCCTAGTGGCACAAAATGAGTCCCTGCTTCACGTGGCGAAAGTGGACGCGATCATGCTGAGGTCCAGGTTGGCCTGTTTCGGCGAGCAGTCCGACACCGTCTCAGATCTCGTGCAACAACGAACGAAGAGTGCTTCTTCGCAGCGAGCCAATCGATTTCTGATTGAGTACGCAGCCGCACAACCTCCGGCGGGACATCGCAGTGTCACGCGCCTGGACTACTACCTGCTGCTGGAATTAGCAAGAGAGATAGTGGAAAGAGCTACGGCATCCGACTTCCTCTACTACAAGCTCGCAGACTTCGAGATTTCGATCCTTGATTCAGGTCGGCTGGGTCAAAGTCGCGACGAGCCAGTTGTGGCAGCCATCGACAGGTACGCTGCGAACTCAGGCACCCGAAGCATTCGCAAAGCGCTCAGCGACGCAGAGGTCACCAATGACGATGACTTCGATGTCTCTGCTTTCATCGATAGCAGCTCGGAAGCCATGCGCGCAGAATTTGGGTTCACCCTTTCCGAACTGCGTGAAGTGTGTGGCGGTCTCCTTGAGATGGCCGCGGCAGATGCCGTCACGAGGATCGCTCGCGCGGGGGCCGTCAGGCAGATAGCCGCGGATCGCGGAGTCTCAGAGGACCTCGTGTCTGCAGTCCTATCTGGAATCACCCTCACTGCGAGGTCGTCCTTCTTGGAGATCGGGCAAGACGCCTTGCCGTGGCGCTTCAATCGCGACATGGCGTATGTCAGACGACCGTTGGTCCTCCAAGGGGACGAATTGGTTTTTGGATTTCGCAGCCTCTACGGCCTTGGTCCCTACTGGCTGGAGAACATGCTTTCAGGTCGACTGCAGGGTCGTGCGAAGACTGTACAAATGCAGCAGTGCATTTCGCAGGCCAGGGGCGCCATCAATCAGGGCTTCGCTCGAGCCGTTTCGGTGCGACTTCAGCAGTTGGGGATCACCACGAGATTGTCCGTCAACAAGATCGCTGGACGGCGGATTGCAGACGAAAGCGGTAAGGATCTCGGAGACATTGATGTCTTGGGAGTCCACGCAGCATCTCGCACGCTCATTGCGATCGAGGCGAAGGACTTCGAGATCGCGCGGACGCCTAGTGAACTCTCGAGTGAACTAGAGAAGCTATTTACAGGGAAGAAGGGCAAGAAGTCAACAGTCGAGCTACATAGTCGGCGGCTCGACTGGTTGCGACACAATGTCCATGCGGTTGTTCAGGACCTGGTTGGGGACCCCAATCCACAATCGTGGACAGTGGTCGGAGCGATCGTGACAAGCGATCCACTGGTCACACCTCTAAGCGTCTCAAGCACACTGCCCGTGATCCCATGCGAAGACCTCGCACTCAGCTCCCTTGTATTCACCAAACAGAGTGGCGTTCCGGCGGGAGGTCGGAACCGTATTTCGCGAAAGCGAAGGAAGAATGGCCGAAGGTAGGCGACTCCTGCCTTGCGTCGCAACTGGCGAGTGCGAAAGGCCCACTCGGGGCTCCTGACCGGCTTGCGTCCCACAGTCCGACACGGCGCGTTCCCGGGAACGAGAAACTCTGTATCCAAGGGCACAATCCGGGTGAATGCCTCTGGTGTGTTCCGCTAGTAGAAATTGAAGTGTGCAACGCCCGACGCGACCACCCGGCGTGGCTTCATAGGAAGGGCTCAAGAGAGGAGCAAGGTTGTTGCGTGGCAATGGCTACAGTGACTGCACGAGTCAGAATGCAGCGTGTCCACGTAGGCAGCGGCGATATCACCTGGACGGTACTCGGCGCGGACCACTTGCATGTTCCTGAAATTGAGCGATTCCTGGAATACCTCCGCCAGTGCGATAGGTCGCCTAACACCGTTCGTTCCTACGCACGAGCAATGACTCTTTGGTGGTAGTTCCTGCAGTTGCGGGATCGAGCGTGGGCCAGACGGTGTTCGCTATGCCGGGAATAACGACTAGAGATCCGCTGAATCGGCCTCGGGCGAGGGAGCCGTCGAGGGCGTAGTTGTCAGGCCGCCTCGCACCGCTGGTCGAAGAGGGACCAACCTCGCTTCGCAAGTTCGAACGCGCAGAGAAACGGTTCGCTCAGATGTTGGAGAGATCCGGCCGCGGCGAGGACAGCAAGCTGATCGTGCTTCCCAGGAGCTACGAGAACGCTTGTCCTTTGCGAGACTGCCCAGCCGAGAAGATGGGCATCGGCGCTCATCTGTCGCCATAGCAGTCGGCCCGACTTGCGCTTTTCTGCATCCGAAGGGAACGCGATGTCGAGCGACTCTTCAATCATCTGTGTCTGATTAAGCTTTGTCGGCGCGTGCCGGCCTCTAACCGCGTCGAGCGCCGTGCGTCGGCTTCGGAGCCACAACCACTGATCGGCGGGGATCGTGTGTGGATCCAACTCGTCGACTGCGTTATAGAACTTGGCGAGTTGCGCGTACTCCTCTGCGATCACGGCTAGCCCGCGAGAGATTCGCGTCTCTCTATTTGGCGGCCCGAGTACCCATACTGCTTGCGCTGCCCCGACCAACGCACCGCGAAGGGTTGTGAAGGGGGCGCTCGGGAATAGCTGCCTTGCATCGAGCATCACCCGAACGAGCCCGAGGTGATCGACGCTGAGCGCAAGGGACACTCGCGCGATCTCACTGATGGGATTATGAGTCCATGACTTGTCGTCCTCGAAAAGGTCCGAACCTGCCTGCGGGGTTTCGACTTGCTGTTCACCCCGCTTGTGCCAGTCATCAAGACGAGCGAACGTCGACTCGATCTGCGTCAGGAGAGCGGTCTCTTGAGCATCCACGACGCTAGCGTGACATCCGGGCTCAGGCCGTGCACCCGCCACCCCGTGCGATCGCCGAACTTGCCCCAACGAGGAGCCGGACAACTGACGCTGTAGACCACTCGAGAGGGAACGCTGTCGGTCTGATTGACGCTCGTTGAGTCGCCCGCGCGGCTGATTCACGCCAACGTGCAGAGTACCGAGGCCTTAACACCGTTGGTAGTGCATGACCGGTTGCGGCCAAGCACCTGGCGAGCTTGCTCGCCCTCCTCTGCAAGACACCAGACCTGCACTTCTAGTCCCGAGCCTGATCACATAAGGACGTTCGCAGAATTCCCGTGAGATGAGGCCAATTTCGTGTGAGATGGAGCAGGCGCTTGTAAGGAAATCTGGTCGTGTATCGGATAGGGAATCCGATACGTCCCAGCAATGTCGACTGATGTCTGGATCTAGTCTGCTTGAGATTGCGGTCGCCTACTTCCGCTCAACTCTGTCTCTGATCTACTTCAGCTGCATCGGGACGAGGATTGGGAGCGCTACTCACCAAAGGTGAAGCCGACAGGTCTGTGAGTGCGCGCGTAAGTGCCTGAGATGCCCACATAAAGCCGTCAGCTGCGGCCTTGATCTGGGTGCGGTCGGGAGGATTGACCACTCGTGTGCGTTCGTCTGGACCGTCTTTCATCTCTACAAGTAGAATTAGTGCGTCTCGCGCCTGACCCCATCTGCTCACTGCCGCATGGAGAGGGCTCAGGTCACTGGCAGGAGCTCCTGGCCGATAGAGCAGCCGCACGCACAAGTCCGATATTCGAATTGAGATCCGGGCTAACTCATGCCAGGCCTGTTGCAGCCTCTCGTCGATCTCCTTCGGAACATGTCCTGTGGCATCCGGGGTTTTGAGTTGCTCTTGGAGGTTATCCCAAAGTTCTGCGGCCGGCGCCACCCATTTCCCAAGTGCGCCGATAACTTCCAAATTGACTACGTCATTCAATTCATCCGCCCACCCGTCCCACATAGAACGTTGCTCGCGAGTGATTGCGAAATTCTCACCTCTCTTGGCGACGCGCAAAGTGATGTACCCACCAATGACGACTGCTGCGATCGTTGTTGCACCGCTGGCCACGAGGCTCACCCAGTCAAATGGTTGGTCGACAATTGCCACAGGTATGGGAGTCACAGGCACATCCTGCCGCGCAGCAGGCATTTCCCCTACCGGGTGAGGGACTTGCAGTCAATGCTTGCTCGATCAGAGATCAGGTGCCTGACCAGCTGTAATTCGCGCTTGAAGCGCGACCGCGTCAAGCCGTGCGCTCTCTCTCAGGTCCGCGAGCTCGGCTATGCGCGCACTGGCTCGCTCCACCTCTGGCCTGTATTGCGCACGCACCTTGTCCAGTTCTTCGTTCGGACTCTCTACGAAAGCACCAAACAAGGCAAGGACACGTTCACCGACGGTGGCCATTCGTTCCACGTCATAGCGACCTTGGGCAATTGCCCAGGTGTCTTCGGGTTCGCGGTTCTTGCTGAAATGCACTAGGTGCTGCGATGCGTCCGTCCACACATCCTTGAGGTCTTGGTAATCGCCCTCGGGCAACTCCCAATCGAACATCGCTGAACTGAAGTCACGGCTGTTTGGTCTACCGATGATTCCGAGAAACTCAATTAGCAGCCTTGCGTGTACTAGCCACGACTCTTGCAGCGCCGACTGAATCAAGTCCTGACCTGGATACGGCTGATCGCCGCGGTAGCGCATCCGCTCAAACTGCTCTGGCAACTGCGAGAACATCCTCAGCGAGTGGGTGACATGAAACGTTTGCCTCGTGACTTGCGGAAGCAGGAAGCTTGACTTCGACATGCGACTGCTCCTTTCACCTGTCAAGAAGATACCCGCCCTTGCTCCGAGGAGTTGTACGGACGGGAGCTGCCACGACGACGGTGTAAGGCACGTGCGCTTGCCCTAGAAATATCCCGACTTATGAATCTGGTGAGATTTGCTTGCTCTTGTGTGAGATAGCGCCTGCAGCCATGAGAGAACTGTCCGCTGCATCGGATACCAAGTCCGATATCGACTCGCCCTGAACTCTCACGTGCGACTGAGTTGCCTGTTCCAATCGGCCTCATCGGGACAGTGATTGTCAGGCTGAGCCGCGACTCGCGCGAGGGTATGCATCCCATGCAGCTTGAAGGACCGGATTGCGCCTGTACGCCTTGGAGAAGTCGAGCGCGTTCTCCAAGTCCCAAGTGGAACGCTCTGGATCGGTGGCGATGAATGTGAGCTGGCGCTCAAGTTCATCGGGCGTGACTCCGCGAAGTGTTCCAGTTCGCGCAGCGAGACTGTCAAAGTCGGGAATTGTGCCGCGTCAAGGTGGCTTCGAACCATGGGACTGTTGGCCAAGTGGTACGGCTCGGCCGTAACGGTTATGCCGATGCGGGGCTTGCCCGCGGGTAGGTGCGCGAACTCGGGGCGCCCCGCATCAATTGCGTCGCTCGATCGCTGCAACTGGCGGATCGCCTTGCCGACTACCTCCCTAGTCTTTTCAAGGTAATCCTGCACCGCCACGCGCTCCACCGCGTCGAGCCGTCCCGCCTTGGCCTCGAACATCACTAGAACCCCCGGAAGATCCAGAAACCAGTCGACACTCCGCAGTTCCTGTTTGCGGTCGCGATACACAACCTCAGGATGCACAGCAATGCCTGAGTCGATAGCGCGAAGCTGCTTTCCGACGTAGTTCTCGTTAAGGCGGCCGAAGTCGCTCGTGAATGCGGTTCCGAATCCGTAGACCCGGCCCCCTGCGTAGTAGAGGCCAGATGTGCTGACGGTCGCGAGAATCAAGTCTGGCTGGGGAGCGAGCAGCCGACCATCAGGCATGCGAATCAATGGCGTCCTTACCAGCGGGTTGTACGCGTATCGCTCAAAGCCCGCGGGAGGCAGACGCACTGATCGGTATGCGGACTTGAACTCATCGAAGGTGGAGGTGAGGTCTGCCGCCCTGCGATCGATGACTTCTCGAGGCCAAAGATCGAGGATAGGCCGCAGATCTTCGCGATCCAGTTCGTCAAGGTCGATCCAGCCGCGACCGGCGCGAGCGGCGGCCTGAAGGAAGAACGTCGCACCGACGACCTGCCCGAGGGGCCCTCCAAGGATGTCCGTCCACGACTGCTCAGTTAGGACTTCCAATGCGATCTCGGATGTGCCCTCTACCAGCATCGAGTGCGAACGTGTGACCTCTTGAAATTCCGACTGCTGCGAAGCGAACTGCTGGTACGCAAGCCGGACAAGCAGCCCGAGAACGTCATCGGCCGCCGAGTCATCCGGCTCCCGATCAAATTCGAAGATGTTGTTGCTCGCGTTGAATAGTTCACGCAATGCGTCACTTGTGACATCGGCCCGCTGATAGTCGTTGCCCCACAGAATTGACTCGCGCGCAGCCATAGCTATCGCCCAAGATCGTGCGCCGACCGACTCCACGATCGGAGTACCCGTGATGCCGCCCGAAGTAGCGAGCGCAGCCAACTCAGGCAAGAGATTCGAAGGCCGATAGCGTCGAACACGGCGCCTGTACTCCTGAAACGAGATCGTTGAACTCTCAAGCACTGTTTTGATGGGCTGCCGGCGGTAGTTGGCGAGCAACTCCGTATACCCCGCAGCCGCCTCGCCCGGAGTCGTGCGGGCTCGAGCCTGTCGACGTGCCATCGCTTCTCCTCTGCCCAGACTCAACAAATGGCACGCCAGCCTTCGTTACTTCGCTAACTCCACGAATGCTTGAGAGAGGTTGGCGATGGCTAGGGCCAAATTCTTTGCTTCGAATGCGCTCATGGCAAGAATGTCGCATGGGGGCCTGACATGGATCTCAAAGCAGATTCAGACCTGCACTTCTAGTCGCCAGCCTGATCACAGAAGGACGTTCGCGGAGTTCCCGAGAGCGCCTATTGCGATTGTTCTCGCTTCACCCTGTTTGTGCATCCGTTGGGTACCGAATCTCTTCAAAGTGTCGCCTGGATCGGCTTCGGCTATGCGATCCGGTGACGTCGCCGGACGGCGACCTGTCGTGTCGGGGCCCAGCGATAGATCGGCGGTCACTGGAAAATGTCAGGATATTCGACTGATGCGCTAGCACTGAGATCTCGCACAGTTTCCGCTAGGGCCCTGCCCCCGTGACCCCGATTGGCTGCAACGAAAATGCGATCCTGAATGCCAAGCAAGTCGTCATCGCTGATGGCCTCAAACCACTGGCTCACGGTTTCGCGTGGCAGGACCGAGAGTTCCACGAATATGTCCACCAATTCCGGACGAAGACTTTCCGCCTGGATCCGTCTCGCCGATCGCGTGGCAGCGGGCGTGCGCCCGGCGGACGCGAGCGCGGCGCGCTTGTCCCTGTGTCCGATCATGGTGTCAAGTTGAGGCGGCAGCGGATTTACGCTCGAGTATCCGAGGATCAGGTGTGGAACCGCGACGCTTCGAACCCATTCGCCCAACATGCCGAGTTCGTTCATCAGCACGTGCCACGAGCCGTCATGAGGTCGACGCATTGCGACCTTCGGCCAGACCGACAGCGGAATGATCTCGCCGACCGGAGCGCTTGCGATCACATCGCCGACTTCGGCCGCCCGCTCCGGCGCAGCGGGCACACTCAGTTCGGGATGTGCCCGGTCAGGAACCACCATTCCCACAAGCGTCGCGGCAACCGCCGGGCTTCTGTGCTTCGCAGAGTTCGTGTGCTCCGTCAGGACGCGAAGTAGGTGGCAATCGAAGTCTTGACGGTGAAAGGGCTGCAAGGCCTCAATCCTTCGCGTCAACGATGCGCCGTCGTTCGGGGTCCTTAGGAGCGTCGTCCGCACAGGCGTCATCCACTGAAGGAACGCGTCCGGCTTAGTGAATGCAGGCATCTCTATAGACCTGGCTTCGCGCTTGTTAAGCGTGCGCCCAAGCCGGAATTCGACCTCAGCAAATACCGTGTGCTCGAGAGCTGCTCGAAGTTGGTTGAGGGCATCGGCGGCGAGTCTCGCTACCGCCTCCGGGAGGGGTGCAACGGACGCGATTTTCACGTGCTCGCTTTCGCCATCTCGAACGTTCGCGAACTCGAATGGTCCAGGCCGCAGGTAGTTGATGAGTACGTTGCCAGCCTGATCGATTAGCCAGTCAGCGTGAGCGAGCGTGTAAGCAACATGTAGCTGGTGGTCAGGAAGCCACGAATAGTCGGCACGCATCGGGAATCCTCCTCTTTGGGCATATTCGCCCCGTGCACCGCAGTTGTCCGGGACGCACCCGGCAACAGGGCAAACTCAATGCGGCAGCGGGACGCTATCGACACCTCAATGGCCTGTGAACAAATCGTGGCTGGCTTACTCCCATCTGGGAAGCCCCGGTACGGTTCGCGCTGGCTCAGGACAGCTTCAATGTGTAGGTCGTACTCCATCTGCACCAGAGCGAAGTCCTACTTCGTGCGCTTCTTTCGCCCCTTAACCGGGTGACTCTCGTCTTCAACTAGGCGCAGCAGGCCTACGACGTGCATAAGGGCGATCACCGCGTTGACCTGCTTGTACTGCTGGATCGACACTCCGTGGACCGAAGCGTGCCGAGAAAACCTCGTTGGAATGGGGTCGCCTTTGCTCGGGAAGTACTGCGCGTGAATCCCATAGAGGGCCCCGAGCACGAGGGCCGGCTTCACCGGGTAGGTCTCCCAGGCGATCTTCTTCCTGTTGTTCTTCACTTCGTCATGGGCCGACTTCTCGATCGCGTTGCTCAGCACCGAATCGAGCAGGTTCGCACTGAGAGCTTGGCTGGCTCGCCACCGCCCATCGCGAAGGGCGTAGGCAGCCTCCAAGGCAAAATCATCAACCCACACTTGCCGGGCCTTGTCGCGGAATCTGATTGCCTCCAGCTCGGTTATGCACGCCTCAGTGATCCGCTTCCTGTTCGCGCTGATGATCTGTCGACGCTGCCCCGCTGTCTTGGCGGCAAACAACTTCTGCAGGATCTCCTGCGGTGGCACCCAAGCGAGCGGGAGACCCTCATCAAGAAGTAATTCTTCGAGGTTGTCCGGAAAGCCGACCTCCTGCCAGTTCGGCGGCAGGAACGAGAGGCCCACCTTTCCGATGTGCTTCGTCAGCTCGAGTATCCGAGCCCGGTGCTGCTCGAAGGCGCTAGTGAAGGCCGTGGCGTTCTTCAAGAGGTCGGCGTACTGCAACGTGAACTCGTAGCCACTTAGAGCCCTGATCTCTGGCATCGCACGAGTTGAGGCGAGAGCAGCCTCCATCGCACTCGACATGCCCGCGGCGTTGAGCGCTGCTTGATTCGCCTTGGCGATTTCGCTGACACCACTGAGGCCCTTGTACTGCTCGGCAATCTTGGAAATCGCGCTCTCTGCCCCAGTCAGCTTCGACTGCTCCACCAACTTCGCAATGGCATTGTTTGCGCCGAGCGCTGCCGCCTGTTCGGCGATCTTGGCCAGGGCATTGGTTGAACCAGCCAAGCCCGCCTGCGCCGCCGCGAGCTTGGCGAAAGGACTCTCCGGTCCCGCGAACTGCGACTGCAATCCGGCGATCTTGGCAATCGTCGATGTAGTGGCGAAAAGATCGGGGTACCTCTTGGCCCAGTCGGTAATGCCCAGGGACTTTACGAAGTCGGTCTGCCCGAGCGCCTTCGCCACCGCGCCGTCGATCCCTGAGAGCGCCCTGCGGCGGCGGCGTGCTTGATCATCGTCAAAAGGGCGGTTCATCGTCGTCCCACGGGGATGCTGAGCTGGTTCCCCCAATGTCATCGTCATTGAGGTCTTCGTTGCCCTCCTCCGCGGGGAGAGGCTTCAGCCACTCCGACGTAAGCGAGATCGTTCGACTGTTCGGCTCTGACTGGGGCGGCAGGTGGCTGATCTTGACGATCACTGGTATCTGTGCCGAGACGCCAGCGACTATGCAGACACCCGTTGGCAGGATCGGGAGCTGCTCGAAGGAAACCCGGTCTAGGTAGGCAACCGCCTTCTCGATCGCCTGGACGTCGAGGTTGTTCACAAGCCGGTGGAGGAAGTAGTTGTGAAGTTGCGAAATTATCGTTGGTGAGATGTCGTGAGGGCGCTGACTCGCCAGCGTGAGAAAGACTCCGAACTTTCGTCCCTCTTTGACGATCTCCTCGAAGGTCTCCAGACGGTAGTCCCGCCACGCCTCGCTCTCGCGTGACGACTCCAGCGACAGAATGTTGTGGGCCTCGTCGATAATCAGGTTGAGGTGGCGCTGGTTCGCCGGATCAGTCTCCTTCTTCCGGTCATACAGGTGCTTGCAAAGCAACATCGGGATGACCTTGCGCATCGATAGGTTGACGTCTCGAAGCGAGACGACGATCAATGGCTCTTCGTACTTCTCGTCGTCGTCAACAACGATGAGCTTCTTGATGTCCGGGACCCGGGTTTCAAGGCGCTTGATCAGTGGCCCGAGGTGCTCACGGTTAGCGAATCCGCTGATGATGTCGCTGTAGTACTGAAGAACAATCTTGAATCGGATCAAATCAATGCCAGGCTCGATCGTTGAGAAGTCAACGGACAGCCCAGCGACCTTGTCCCTCGTCAGGCTCGGCCACGACGAATGGTCCGGATCGATCGGCGAGTTGCTCCAGGATCCCCAGAAGAACTTTCGGTACGTGGCGTTGTAATGGAGATCGCGCTGGAACTCGTCGATCAGGTCTGCCAACTCCCGGGATGGCGACGACCCGAGGCAGGTCTGAACCTCTGAAAGGAGGTTGAAAACCGTCTGGCGATCCAGTGTCGTGTCGCTGCTCTTCGTGGCCCGCAGAACCATGTCGCCGAGGACGGTGAGCAGATCGGCAGGATCGTCAATCCGGCGATCCCAGTAGTCACTGGAAAGGACTCGCCCGAGGAACGGGGCCTGCGTCTTCTCAGTCGCATCGAGCAAGACCGTCCAGAAGGCTAGATCGCTCACAGCACTCGACGGAAGCGGGAGTCTCGGCCCTGACTGCGAGCGGGTACTGAGGGCATACTCGCGCTTGTTGGCCTCCCCAGTAACGACAGACGTGGACCGAAGATCTCCGTCGGAGTCGTCCCGATTGAGGTACTCGCCATTGAAGTCGATAAGTACGAATTGCGAGCGCTGCCGGAAACCTCGCAGGTCGGCGTACCGCACGAAAAGCTCGTGGTAGATCTTCGCCAGCGTGTAGGACTTCCCGCTACCAGTGTTCCCGAATATCCCGATATGGCTTGCGAAGATTGCGTTGACCCCGACGGAGACCGCCTGCGTGGGCTCCATCGCGAGTGTGCCGATCTCAATTGGCGTGTCGGAATCTTCAACAAAGGTGTGGATAAGACCGAACTCGGCCTCCGTGAGAATGAAGCACTCATTGTCGAGCAATGGCATCTCTCGAATTCCGCGCTCGAAGCGCCCACCTTCGATGTAACCGATCAGGCTCACTTGGAGCTGTCGCAACATCGGGTCCACTCCGCGGCGATAGATCGCTGATGCTGCCCTATCCTCCGCGACGAATTCACCGTCGACCTTCCCGATGAGTTCCGAGAAGCCCTTCACGATCTTGAGGTAGCTACCAACAGCGACGTTCCTGACAATGCCACCTTGGAAGAGCAGATGAGAACTATTCTTGAGCTTGTCGACAGCGACCCGAACCTGCCGGCCCTCAACCGAGACGACTCGGCCCACCCGGAATACGGTGTCCTGCTCCAAGAACTCGCCCTCAAACACCGGTCCCCTCTTCGCTCGGAACACGAATGTCCAACTCGATTCGCTGGGCTGCCTCGGGGAACTTGTCGGCGATGATCGGTTCGAAGTAGGCGCTCGTCACGACGTCCAGCGTCGCCACCCGCTCATCCTCGTCCTCGCCGGGTTCCGGCGGCAGTACGAACTGGATGTTCCCGTTCTTGATGTCAGTATCTGGTATCAACTTCTGGTAGTTCGCGAGATCGCCGCGCGAGTAGCAGAAAACGATCACCTGAAGCGTCGGGTTGGACCGCGCAGCCCTGACGGCAACGTCGCGGAGGTGCTCGTCGCGGAAAGAGAACCCGTGGACGAAGAGGGCACTGTTCTCCTTCTCCAACTCGTTCGCGAACCGCCGGATCAGCTCGTAGTAGGTCTCGTTGAGAACCGTCGTGGCGAACTTCTGCTTGTCCGGATTGACGATGCCCAGTTTGGCGTAGGACTCCGAGAATGAAGTGACAGTCGCAGGGACGGCACCTGGCGGGGATTTGGCAATCAGTGCGTCAGTGTCGAGATCGTCCCTGCTGGCGATCGTGATGAGGTCAGCTCGCGCAGCATTCAAAGCGGCCTTGGTCTCGGTTACTAGCGAGAGGCCGTGGTCGAAAATGATCTCAACCTTCCCGGCGGAGCGCTCCTCTTGCAGCCACCCTGCCGAACCGTGCATCTTGACCAGGTTGAACACGGGGACTTCGGACCGCTGCTCGAACCTGCTGGCCAAGCGGAAGCGGATGGTACTGAAGTCTCCCAGGTCGAAGCGTGGGCGAATCTTCCCGCTAAAACCGTCGCTGAAGTCGATGCCCATCTGCTCGAAAGCAACTTCGAAAACCATGTCGACGTTGGTCGTGAAGACGTTGACCTGCTTGGCGAGGATCGAGCTATGGCGCTTGAGGAGGATACGGTTCAGTGTTTGGAGAAACTTGGCGTAGGAAGTCAGGACCTCCTCTGTGCTGGCATCTCGTTCGATCACCTCTAGGTTGGGCGCAAGGACCGAGTCAAAGAAGTGCGCCTGGATGGATGCCCTGACGATTGCCTTCACACCTTCATCAGCCGTCGACTCGGCGAGTTGCGAAAGAGCATCCTCGATGTTGCCCAGGACGCCGAAGTACGCCGATGGCGTCCCAGCTCCGATTAGGAAGTTCAAGTGGCAGTCCTGGACGATGGTGCGGAGCCGGTCCGGGCTGATCCCGACTGCCGGGCCACTCAGTAGAGACTTGCGGGGCACTCCATTCACGCGAACTTCGGTCACGATGCCCCCTCAGCTTCGTCGGAGAGCGCAGTGTCAGCGTCAGCGAACAACGACCGGAGAGAAGCCTTCCAGTCGGGAAGGTCGACGGAAAGCGTTTGCCAGGTTAGGGCGCGGTTGAGCTCATCGTACTGGTGGATGATGAAGTTGCGGTTGGCGACAGCGAGCGCCCAGTCGACTCGGTCGGGCGCAAGGACGCCAAGCTTGGATAGCCGGTTGGCGGCCTCGCCGAGCTTCATCATTAAAGAGTCGCCTGCCTCTTGGAGCAGGTCATCGGCGAGGTAGGCGTCCTTGCCGCGTTCGACGATCTCGCCTACTCGTTGCAGCCAGCCCTGGATGTGTAGCAGTTCCTTGGCTGCCTTTCGTTCCATCACAGCGCCACCGCCTCACGACGGATATCGTCATCGATCTTCGACTTGAGTCCGCCGTAGTCGATTAGGTCGATGTCGCGGCCGAGAACCTGCTCGATGAGTTGCTTGAACCGAATGAAGCCGAACGATGACGTCTTCTCGGGTGATTCGACTATCAGGTCGATGTCGGAGTCCTGCCGAGCCTGGTGGCGCCCGACGGACCCGAAGACTGCGAGTCGCGAGTAGCCGTGGTCCGCGGCGAGGGCTTTGAGGATCGGTGCGGCGGCTTCAAGGAGCACCTCAGGGTGGACGATGTTGAGTTCAGGCGCGAACTTGAGTTGCTGGCTAACCGCGGGCTGGGTGATGCCGATTGCCTCGGCGATCTGCCGTTGACTCATGCCGGTGACAACCATGGCGCGGAGTGCGAGCACACGGCGGAGCCGCGAGACGTCTTCGTCGCGGCGGGCGTCGCGGTACTCGGCCAGCAGAGTCATAAGTTGATCTTATCAGCAAGGATGCGCAGCCTGCCCTCTCGCAGTGAGTATCGAGAGCCCCGCCGGGTCGAGGGGATTGCTGCAGATCCGGCTAACACGTCGAACGCGGCCTGTGGCGATTCCGACCAGCCAGGTCGGCGCGGGAGTCGGCGCTCACAACGACTTGCGCGTGGGCGGCGTGAGGTCGACCCGGATCCCCGCGAGAGCTTCACGGATGGCGGGATCCTCGATACGGCCGAGTACGTGTCGGACGAGCTCCTCTTGTCGCGGCTGCCCGAATGCCAGCCGGTAGTAGGCCAGGCTCGCCATCAGCGGTTCGAGCCGCGAAGACTCGCGGCTGTACGGAGTGATCGGGAGGTGGCGTTCGATTCGAGCCATGCCCGCGACGGTGACGTCGTCCGGTGGGAACACCCAATAGGGGACGATCTGGGTGGCCCGGGCGTCGATCGTCAACGCGTCGGCTCGCTCGAAGAGTTCTGCCCACGGCTCGCTCATTCCAGTTGGCCGGCCGACCACCTTTGCAACGTTCTTGCGTACCGCGCGCGGTTTGGTACCTCGCAAGTTGTAGGACGGGTGCTGGCGTGTTCATGGGTTCTCCTTCGGTGTGGTCCAGGTGGGCTAGGGCTGGACGACACGGCGGAGGCCGGGGACGAGACGAAAGCAAAAGGGGATGCACGGTGCATAGGGCTGCCCCGGGGCGCGGTGCAAAGCACGGGCCCAAGATGTGGTTTTGTGAGGTGCACCCCCGGGGGGTGCACAGGGGGCAAGGGGTGCACGGTGCCCCTGCGGGCCGCCGATTTACCGCCCATAAACCGCCGATAAACCCCTGTAAGGGGGCCCCAAAAATGGGGTCAAAATAGGACAAGACCCCCTGAATGAGGGGGTCTTGAACCTTACTTTCGTAGCGGGGACAGGATTTGAACCTGTGACCTCTGGGTTATGAGCCCAGCGAGCTACCGAGCTGCTCCACCCCGCGGTGGCCGATTACGGCTTGGGCAACAATACGGCAATTGGGGCTGGTCCCCAAATCGAGGCCAGGGTTCATACTGAGAGCAGCCTTCCTACCCAAGGAGCCCACAGTGGATCCACGGATGCACGATGACGCTGATCATGAACACGCTCACGAGCACGACCATGAGCCCGGCAACTCCCACAAACACGGCCTTGGCCTATGGGCACGAATTCAGCACGTCATCGCCCCCCATTCCCACGATGCGATCGTGTCCATGGACTCTGAACTAGAAACCAGCCGCAAGGGCATGCGCGCGCTACTGATTTCATTCGGTGCCCTCATAGTGACTGCGGTGTTACAAGCCGTGCTGGTGACCTTCACCGGTTCGATCGCACTACTGAGTGACACCATTCATAACTTCGCTGATGCACTCACCGCAGTGCCCATCGCAATCGCCTTCACCCTTGGTCGTCGAGCCACGAATCGTCGCTACACCTACGGCTATGGCCGAGCCGAGGATCTCGCCGGGATTGCAGTTGTGTTGTTCATTGCGCTGTCTGCTGTCATCGCAGGATATGAAGCAATCCAACGTTTGCTTCATCCACAAACGGTCGCGCATGTTTGGCTTGTCGGCGCTGCAGGAGTAATCGGGTTCTTAGGCAACGAACTTGTTGCGCGCTATCGCATTCGCGTTGGCAAACAGATCGGTTCCGCAGCACTTGTTGCCGATGGGCTTCATGCAAGAACTGATGGATTTACTTCCCTTGCAGTCGTTGCAGGCGCGGTTGGCATCGGCCTTGGATTTCCTGAAGCTGACCCGATCATTGGCCTCATCATTACCATCGCGATTCTCTTCGTACTGCGCAATGCAATACGCGAAATTTATTCGCGACTCATGGACTGCGTTGATCCCGCGTTGGTCGATCGCGTTGAAGGGGTCGCTGCAGGAACTCCGGGCGTGAATGCTGTTGGAGAAGTTCGCGTGCGTTGGATCGGCCACACCTTACGTGCGGATGTTTGCGTCTCCGTTGATGACGAACTCACGATTGTGCAAGCTCATCAAATCGCTGTTGATACTGAGCATCGACTCATTCATGAAATTCCTCGACTCACCACGGCAATGGTTCATGCTGATCCAACCAAGGGGGCCCATGATCAGCATGCCGATTTAGACCACCACACTGATTAATTGGCGCGCGTGTTTTTGGACGCGAGCCTTAATGAGTTCGTGTCGCGATCACCCAGATGAATTTCTGTTCGCCACCAGTTGGTGTGACGTGGGTTTGACGCATGGTTTCGGTGACCTTAAAGCCCTCACCCATCGCATCGACGAGTTCTTTGGCGCTATAACGCTGGATTGGCAGCCCTGAACACATTTCAGGCCCATCTTCTGCAAAGGTCGCAATGATCAAGGTGCCACCAAACTTGAGGCTGGCTCGCACGAGATCCCAGTACTGCTGCTGATCACTTGACTCCGTGAGGAAGTGATAGGTCGCACGGTCATGCCACACGTCAAAGGTTTGATTCGGCTGCCATGTGCGCACATCTGCTGCAACGAAGGTTGCATTCAGATTGCTTACGCGCTCGCGCGCCGTGTTGATCGCTTGCTCACTTAAATCAACAACAGTGACATTGGTAAATCCATCGTTAACAAGTGCGTCAACAAGAAGCGATGCTCCCCCACCGACATCAACAATCGCAGCATCATTACTGGGCGCTGCATGTTTAATTGTTGTGAACGAAGGCTCCGGGGTTTCTTGGAACCAACTCACATCACGCCAACCACTATCGGAATACCGCGTATCCCAATAGTGCGAACTACCTGGCGTAACTGTCACGCAGATTGACCCGAGGCCTTACCCGTCAGCTTGGCTTCGGCAGCTGCTGCACGCTTCAGTGCTGCAGCCAACTGCTTCTGAGCTTGGTCATAGGCCGTGAAGTCATTGTTCTTCAATGCGGCCAACCCATTTTCATAGGCGCGCTGCGCATCGGCGATCGCAGCACTGAGCTCACTAGCCGCGGTTCCATCAGAGGAGGTTGTTGGCTGTGGCTTTGGTGTTGTTTCGGGCTTGAGATCACCAGTGCTCGGAATTGATTCAACTCCAGCGCCTGGACTCAAACTAAATACCTTGTTTAGAGCAGCCACAAGCGTGTCTTCAAGGGCCACGTTTTGACCATAGCCAACAAGAACCTTCTGCAAGAGAGGGAAACCATCTGCTGATGCTCGCAAGTACACCGGCTCGACATAGAGCAAACCATTGTTGAATGGCAGCGAAAGCAGGTTGCCGAGATCGACTTCAGATCCACCACGACGCAACAATGAAAGTTGCGAAGAAACTGTTGGGTCTGATTCAAAGGCATTTTGCACCTGCTGCGGCCCAGGAATCGTGGTGTTGCTTGGAAGTTGCAGCACTCGAATCTTGCCGTAATCCTTCAATGGATCAGAGCTCACTGCCATGAAGCCAGCGAGCGTTTGTCGCCCTTGCGGCGAAAACGTTGTCGTCAGCGAGAACGTCGGCAACTTTTGATCAGGCATTTGCAGCGTCAAGTAGTACGGAGGCTGGAAAACCTGAGCTGTGGCAATGGTTGGATCAAATGGAACATTCCACACGTCAGTGCCGTTGTAGAAGGTTGATGCGTCCGTCACGTGATAACGACTCAGGATTGTGCGCTGCACCTTAAATACGTCTTGCGGATAGCGCACATGCGCCAAGAGATCGGCATCCATTTGGGCCCGTGGCGTAACCGTGCCAGGGAAGGCCTTCATCCAGGTTTTCAACACTGGATCCGTTGAATCCCATTCATACATCGTCACAGTGCCGTCATAGGCATCAACAACAGCCTTCACAGAGTTGCGCATGTAGTTGATTTGATCCAGTGGGGTAATACCGCTACCAACAGTTCGCGTATTCAGTGAGTCACTCGTCGCATTTGAAAGTGAAACCCGGCTTGAGTACGGATAGTTATTGGAAGTGGTGTATCCATCCACGATCCACTTGATGCGTCCATCAGCAACAACTGGATAGGGATCTTGATCCAAGGTGAGCCATGGGGCAACTTTCGAAACGCGTGTCAATGGATCGCGCTCGTACAGGATTCGCGAATCAGTGTTCACCAGATCAGAGAGAATCAGGTTTCCATCTTGGAACTTGGTGGCAAAGAGCAACTTATTGAAGAAAGAACCAATCGGCACACCACCATTTCCTTGGTAGGTGTAGTTCTTCTGGCCCGTTGGGCTTGCATCATCTGGGTAATCCAGTTCAACTGGCTGCTGGCCCTTTGGTGCACCAACCACGCTGTAGAGCGGAGAGTTTTCACCGAAGTAGACGCGTGGTTGCTCAGCTTGCAAGGCGCCCACTGGCGGAATGTTTTTGGCGAAGAAATCTGGCTGACCTGAATCCTGAACAGTGTTGTCATACGCAGCCACGAAGCCATAGCCGTGCGTGTACACCGTCTTGTCATTGGTCCAGTTGCGCTGACCTGCGTTAATGCCGTTGAGGTTGATCTCTCGCACAGCCACAACAGCACCATCAACCTTCTTGCCTGTGAGGTTGTAGCGGTCAATATCTAGCTTGTCATTGAATGAGTAGTAGCCGCGAATCTGCTGCAACTGGTTGTAGGTAGGTGAAACCAGAGCTGGGTCCAGCAACCGAATATTGCTGAGTGTTCCTTGGCTTGCTGTGATGACCTTTGCGGTTGGCGGCGCAACGGTGCCTGGGTAATCCGCTACATCAGAATCCGCGATGTTGTAAGCCGCACGAGTTGAATCAATATTTCGCGCAATGTATGGCTGCTCTTTTACAAGCTCACTTGGACGAACCTGGAACTGCTGAATCACCAACGGATACAGAACTCCGACCACGATGCTGGTCAAGATCATTAAGCCAAGACCAATGAATGCCAACGGCCATGAACGCTTGAATGCGTTAAAGAGGAACAGCACACCGACGATGAGTGCGACGAAGGTCAAGATGTTGAGCGACGGCAACACTGCGTGCACATCGGTGTACTTCAAACCAGTAAAGCCGGTCACCAGGGATTGACTTTGGGTATCAAGGGCGAATCGATCGAACCAATACGAGACTGCCTTTAAAAAAAGGATCAGGGCAATGAGAATCGAAACCTGAGTCTGAGCGGCCCCTGTGGCGCGATCGCCCTTTGGCTGCAAACGCAAACCGCCATAGAGGTACTGCACTACTACCGCTGCAATCAAACTCAGCAGAAGAACCGCAAAACCAAAGCCAAGGAGGTACTGAATGAATGGCAGGGTGAAAATGAAGAATGAAAGATCCATTCCGAACTGCGGATCAACCTGACCAAATTCAGTGGCGTTGCGCCACATTAAGAAGGCATCCCATTCAGCCGCTGCAGCAAAGCCTGCAAACAGTCCCATCACAATGGCGATACCAATTGCTACACGAGTGCGAAATGGTTCGATGGCATCCCGATAACGCTCAAGGCTTGCTTGCTCGGGTGTCATTCCACGGAACTCTGGCCGGGTCTTCCACGCCCACCACATCACTGCAAAGACCACAAGTGCCATAACCACAGCGAAGGCAAGGAACAGACCTACCTTGGTATAGATCTGCGTGGTGAATACAGACGACATGTCTAGGGAGTCGAACCACAACAGATCGGTGTAGAAGCCGGTGAAGATCACGAAGGCAACAACGAGCACACCCAAGATGATGATGGTCGGAAACAGTGCACCGCGCTTTCGCTCACCGCCCTCAGATGGAGTCGAAGGAGCAGAACCGCCTGGAAAGTTAAAAGCCACTCCCTGAATCTATGTCAGAGTGCTATTTCTGCACAGGGCAGGCTGGAACCATCTGCCCGCTCGTCCACTTCTCCACGGCATTCATCCCGTCAGTGAGGGTTTTCACAGGGGTAACAGCCAATCCATCTGGAATATGACCCTGTGCTTCGGCGCAGTTACCCGCAGGCACCAAAAAGAGCTGCGCACCCGCTTTCTTTGCACCGGCAAGCTTTTGCCGAATACCGCCGATCGAACCAACAGCCCCTTCAGGGGTAATCGTTCCGGTACCAGCGATGTCTTTGCCTTGAGCAAGATCCCCTGGAGTGAGTTTGTCGATCAACCCAATGCTCAGCATCAACCCTGCACTTGGGCCGCCCACTCCATCAACGTTGAACTTCACATCAAAGTTGGGAACGTTCACTACGCCAACGCTGATTCCAATATAAGGAGTCTTGTTGTCTTGTGGATTTACAGCGGACGTCACTTGTACATCTTGCGTTTTGCCATCGCGCTCAACAGTGAACGTAAACGTTGTACCAACAGGTTGCGCTTGAATCAGTGTTGATACTTGCTTTGTGTCTGTGATTGCGACTCCGTTGACCGCAAGAATCACATCGCCTGGTTCAAGCTTGCCCGTAGCAGGCGCATCGCCACCAACACCCGCGACGATGATTTTCTGTGATGTTGGTTCGTCGAGATAGTTCATCGCCGCACTAATTGCATCAGTTTCAGATGAACTAAACATTGCAGCTTGTTGTGACTTCACATCGTCACCAGAAACATCATCGGGGTACACCAACTCACGAGGCACAACGGCATCGTCAGCGTTAAACCATGAAGCAATTGCAGTAACGAACGTCAGCCCACCTCGAGGACCACCCGATTCCATCACAGTGACCATGCGTAGTTGACCGGTAACTGGATAGGTCGTGGTGCCGCTTACTTCAATCATCGGCTTACCGTCACGTTCACCGATCACATTGAACGTCGGGCCCGGAGCCATACGTACAAACGGAACTGGGAGTAACAGCGCAATCAAGAGCAGCACCATCATGCTGATGCCACTGATAAACAAGACACGAGCGCGCTTGGACATCGGCGACTTCAAGAAGCTACTCATCAGGGTCGCCGTTCATTTGGGTCGACCGATTCCTCTGGTGGAAGTGGGCGCTCCATCGCATCTTGGAAAGCACGCAAGGTTTCCATTCCTTCAGCACCCTCCATCGGGCGATCCGGGCGACCTCGATAGAACGCGTAGCCCAGCGCGAACACCGTTGCCCCAAGCGGGATTAACCACCACATCAGCGCTGCCATGTGTTTACCGTACCTAAGGCATCTCGGGGGCAAGAAATGAAGAGACCCCCAAGGTCTCGCCGCGCACCATGTGCCTTCCCCTTGCGCATGGTGGCTCGTTATCCCCGGGGGTCGGGCGCAAACCTAGGTAGACCAGCAGCGGGAGTCAATCAAAAATGGCCGACGTGTCCCTCGACCTGTGGACAGCCTTGGGGATTACCAGTTGATAACCCGTGGATAGGTGTGGAGCAGCCGTTGATAACCCTGTGGACGAATGCGAGTCCAGTCAGCAAAACACTGGACTGAGCAGGGAAAACCTTGCCCACACCTTGTGGACGAAAAAAAGTTTCACTCGTCGCTTGCCTGTGAACGCTCAATGAACCCCAGCGGATCAGTGAGGTCTTCGGCATCAGGGAGCAGGTCTGGATGACCCCACAGTGCGTCACGAACTTCGGTCCCGCCTTGGCTGCGAAGGGCAGCAAACAGCGTGGCTGCTTCTCGCAGGGAGCGTGGCCGCAATTCCAAGCCCACTAACGAACCGAAGGCTTTTTCAGCCGGACCACCAGCAGCCCTACGGCGACGCATGGTTTCGCGCAAGGCAATCGCCGATGGCATCCGTTCACTCGTTGCCGTGGTGACGACGTCATCAACCCAACCTTCAACAACAGCAAGCAAGGTTTCCAAGCGTGTCAGCGCAGCACGCTGCTCCTCGGTGTCTTCAGGTTGCATCAACCCAGAGGTCATCAATTCCTGTAACGCTTCTGGGTTGGAGATGTCGACGTCTTGCATCAACTCCTGCATGCGGCCTTGATCTACTCGCAGACCTGCGACGTACGCTTCAATCGCACCAATCGCACGAGCACGCAACCAAGGCACATGTGCAAATAAACGTTGATGCGCACATTCGCGAAGCGCTAAGTACAAACGGACATCGTCAGCAGAAACTTCAAGACCTTTACCGAAGGCAGTTGCATTACTTGGCACTAATGCAACAACAGCATTTTCCGTCAACGGAATACCAATGTCAGATGCGCTCACCACTTCGCGCGCAAGCGCAGCAAGCGAGGTGCCAAGTTGATTACTAAAGGCAACTGCACTGAGCTGCTGCATCATGCCCATCATCGGGGCAAGCATTGCCTTCATTTCTTCAGGCACTTCCATTGGCAATTGATCAAGGGGCATTGCTCCTTGCATTTGCTTTGCTACTGGCTCAACGATGCGAGTCCATACAGGAAGTGTTGCTTCAAGCCATTGCGCACGACTCCACGCCTGGGGAGCAACGGTTACTTCAGGGAAGGTGCACGCTTCATCGAGCCAATGGTTGGCGAGCTCGATGCTTGCTATCACTGATCGCAGTTCAGCATCAGCGACAACTGGATCACCGGTGGTCTGCAATGCCTTACGTGCAACGTCTTGCACCACATTCCAGGCCACTGGGCCCGAGTTCGTTGGTGCTTGCGAAAGCATCTGACCAAATTGCTGGAGGGCTTCACCAAGAGAAGCCATATCGAAGGGCTGATTGGGGTCGCCGCCGACACCGAACCCGAAAGGCATGTTGCTCATACAAGAACCGTAACCCGAATGCGTCAGGGCGGGACATCCGAAGATGTCCCGCCCTGACGAAGTTCGATTAAGCCTTACCCAAAATGCGGGTGACCTTGGTGCCGCACGTTGGGCAAATGCCCTTGGCGAAACGACGACCATTGGTTTCTTCAACGTGACCGGTGAACTCGCGCTTTGCCTTGCACTTCACGCAGTAAGCCTCGCCGGTGTAGCTCTCTTCAGCCATGTGGCTCTCCTCTTGTCATGACCCACGTGGGGTATCAAATACCGCGTGGATCGCGGCTACCCGCTAGGCGGGCGAGTTCCACAGTAGGGCACGCAGGCCCACTTGCCCCTGAAACCGCGCCTAGGGATTGAGCGTGTTTCACAGATTTTTTCATATTAATTCGTATCAAAACGGACACTTGTTCACGCTCATACCGCATAAGGCCTGTGGGTCACATCTGGTTATCCACAGGGCTGCCTGCCCATGGTGTTCCCATGACTGACCACTGGCTCACGCACCCACAGGCCCGCCCGCGCTACCGATCCCAGTGCCCACTGCTGTGGCGATCGGATGGTTTAGCCCAAATCGGTGAGGGTAGAAGGCACATCGTGACCCCGCTTGATCAACCCCTAGCGGCGTGGTTGCTCTCCCTCAGCGGTCTGAGCACGATGGCACAACTCCAGGAGCAGGTCAGCGCACTGGGCCTTACTCCCTCGCGCGCCCAAGCGTTATTACGTATGGCAGCTCACGCAGGCGCAATAGATGATGCATCCCAACTGCCCACGAGCTGGCGATACATGGACCCGATCGCGCGTGCTGCTTGCGAGCCTGACCATGGTGCCGCGCTGCTCACTTTCGGCAACCCCGGCCTTGCTCATGCGCTCATTGACCAACGTCACCGCACGCATGTGCACCTCACTACACCTGCGAATCAACGACCACCCTCACATCTGCGCGATTGCGTTGAGCAGGCCATTTGTGCAGCTGGCCTGAGTTTCACAGCAGATCCTTTCACCGCAGACCTCACCGTGATCCTTGGTTCACACCCAGTGATTGGTAGTGAAGTTGCCTCAGTGGAAGTCGCTCTCCCAAGTAGCGCTCACCTATTCGTTGCAAGCTATGGCGACCGCGCTGTTGCAGGTCCCCTCGTTATGCCCGGCCAGACCAGCTGCTTGCGCTGCGCCTATCTCCATACCCGTGACGCTGATCCACAGTGGCCGCACGTCTCACTACAACTCACGCACGCCATCACCAAAGTGAACAATGCTCCGATCGATCGACTCTTAACCTCGCTGATAGCTACGTATGTAGGCAAGCTTGCGCGAGCTTGGACCGACAGGAACCTGACGCATACCCAATGGAAGAACCTGTCCTACGAGTTACGTCTACCCGAATGCGAGGTGCGGATTGAACCTCGCCTACCTCACCCGCTGTGTCAATGTCAGTGGACTCTTGAGGGTGGGCTCATCGAGTAAACATCTAAGGGTGACAATGGCTCCATGGTTGAACTGCCCAAAGGCTCAATCCGACGCAGCGTGAAGGTTGCATCGCTCCCTGCTACATATGCGGGTCGCGCTGCCTTGGGCCTTGGCAAGCGCGTGGGCGGCAAGAGCGCTGAATCAGTAAGCGCCGAATTACAACAACGCACTGCTGAACAACTCTTCAAAGTCTTGGGTGAACTCAAAGGCGGGGCCATGAAGTTTGGTCAGGCCTTGAGCATCTTTGAAGCAGCTATGCCCGAGGAATTTGCCGCTCCGTATCGCGAGACGCTCACCAAACTTCAAGATTCCGCGCCACCGATGGAAGCCAAGCGCATGCATGAAATCTTGGAAAAAGAACTCGGCCCCGATTGGCGCAAGCGCTTCAAAAAATTTAATGACAAGCCGGCGGCATCAGCATCGATTGGCCAAGTACATAAAGCCATCTGGCATGACGGACGTGAAGTTGCAGTCAAAGTGCAATATCCAGGCGCTGATAAAGCATTGACAGCCGACCTCAACCAAATGGCGCGCCTAGGCAAAATGACAGCCTCGTGGATTCCAGGCATGGACATCAAGCCACTCATCGATGAACTTAAATCGCGCATGATCGAAGAACTGGACTACATCAACGAAGCAAATAATCAGCGCGAGTTCGCAAATGCATATGAAGGTGATCCAGAAGTTGTCGTGCCACACGTGGTGGTGTCATCCCCGCATGTATTGGTCAGCGAATGGATAGACGGCACACCGCTTTCCAAGGTCATTAAAGACGGCACTCAAGAAGAACGAGATTTTGCAGGAACTCAATACATCCGCTTCTTACTTTCTGGCCCGGCCCGTGTTGGGCTCCTTCATGCCGATCCACATCCAGGTAACTACCGCATCACGCCCGAAGGAAAGTTCTGCGCATTGGACTTCGGTGCCGTGGCACGCCTTCCCGATGGACTACCTCGCCCGATGGGAACTTTGCTGCGCGTAGCCCAACTCGGCGATGCTGACACGGTTGTTGAAGGTTTGCGTGAAGAAGGTTTCATCAAAACGAAAATTGACTTAGATCCTGAGCAACTTCTGCAATATTTAGATCCCTTTGTTGAACCAAGCACCTTTGAAGAGTTCACGTTCACTCGCGAGTGGATGCGTGCCCAGTTCAACCGCACCAGCGACTTTCGCGACCCTGACTTCACAATTGGTTTAAAACTCAACCTGCCACCTGAATATGCACTTATTCATCGCGTGTGGCTCGGCGGCATCGGTGTGCTGTGCCAACTTGGAGCAACTGTGCCAATGCGCGGGGAAATTGAGAAGTGGGTTCCGGGTTACGAACAAACCTAGAAATACCTGGGATAACTCATGCCCCCAGCACTCCTAAAGGGATTACATGCACCCCAGATGGCAACGTATACGCATGTTCAGTGCCGGTGATCACAGCGAGGAACGATGGTGGACCAACCTTGTCGGTGTCTACCCTCGCATCTCTCAATGTCATGAGATTTTTTTCTGCTTGACCGACTCGAGAATTTCCAAGTTTCACTTCAATAGCAGCCCACGAACCGTCTGGGTACTCGAGGATCGCATCGATTTCCAATCCAGTGTTGTCCCGATAGTGATAAACAACGCCGCCATCCGCACTGGCAAGTGCTCGCAAATCACGAACAACCATTGATTCAAAAATCCGACCGAAGAATTCGGGATCGCCAGCGAGTCTTTCCGAATTGATGTTGAGTGCAGCGCACGCAAGCGCAGGATCAACAAGGTGCAGCTTCGCACTGGAACGTAATCGAGATTTTGACCGTAAAGCAACACTCCATGCTGGGAGTTCTTCGTATACAAAAATTGCGGCAAGCGAATCTAAATACCTTCGTGCTGTTTCAGCTGTAAACGAAGCTCCATCACCCGCTACGTCAGATGCGAGACTTTGCATCGTTGCTTCTCCTGAAATATTTCGAGCAACAGATGCCAATAACCTTCGCATCCGAATTGGATCGTGACGCACGCCCGAACCTTGTTGAATTTCAGTTGCACACAGATCTTCGCAATATGAACGATTAAATGCCAACGCTTGACGCGGAGTTGCATTCAACAAGCCTGGCCATCCGCCAGTCACAGAAATATCTGCCAACTGGCGGTACGTCAATGCGCTCGTCCCAGAAACCGCGGCACCCGCACGCATATCTGCCAGCGACACTCGATGAGTTGACTGCCCATTTTCAGCAAGTGACATCGGACGCATTCGAATTCGACCAATCCTTCCTGCCCCAGAATGTCGCGATGGATCTTCAGGAGGAGTGGACGATCCTGAAAGGATGAATTGGCCCTTGAGCTGTCGAGTGTCGATTTCATGCCGGACAACATTCCAAAGTTCTGGCGCTAATTGCCACTCATCAACTAGCCGGGGGACGGCCCCTTGTAGTAGAGCCCCTGGGTTGAGAGATGCCAGCTGCCTGAGTTCCGCAGACGTGTCGAGCCGTACGTTGCTTTGGGCATGATGCAACCCGGTAGACGTTTTTCCGCAACCCCTTGCGCCTTCGAGAAGTACACCTCCCATGGCTGATAAGAGCTCCGCGACTCCAGCATCGACTGCCCGGTTGAGGTACACCATAAGAAAACTATACCGGAAATTGCAACACTTTTATACCGGACTTTGCAATACTTTTATACCGGATTTTGCAATTTCTGGGCCTTGATCACGCCCAGGATGTCTTCACCAAACTCAGCCAGCTTGGCCGGGCCAATGCCTGGAATTTCAGCGAGCTCATCAAGCGAATCAGGCTTTTGTTCGGCAATGGCCAACAAGGTCGCATCCGTGCAAATGACGTACGCAGGTACTTCGCGTTCACGTGAGAGCAACAACCGCCATTGGCGAAGGGCGCCAAAGGTGTGTTCATCACGATCCACTGGGCAGGTGTGACAGTGCCCAAGGGTGCGCTCTTGGGCAGTGACTAACGCCTTATTACACACACGACATTTCGCCGGGCCTTTACGCACCCGCTCATTGCGCGGCTTATTTGATCCCAACTGCACCCGAGCTGAAGCACCTGCTGCTGATCCACTCGCACTGAACGCACGCAGGAACGGACTTGGCTGACGGCTTGATCGACCACCAGGTTGACGAGCCTTCGCCCATGAACACTGCAAGAGATCCTTAGCGCGGGTTACCCCAACATAGAAAAGACGGCGCTCTTCTTCAATCGCTTCATCGGTTTCGGCGTATTGCAGCGGCAATAGCCCTTCGCTGCAACCAACGATAAATACCGCGCTCCATTCCAAACCTTTGGCTGAGTGCAAGGAAGCAAGGGTTACTGCATCAGCAACCGGTGCATGCTGATTTTCGGCACGTCGATCAAGTTCGCCAATAAAGGCGGACAAATCAAGTTCAGCATGTTCATCAGCAAGGGCAACAAGTGCAGAGAGTGACTCCCAGCGCTCACGTACAGCTCCGCCACCCTTGGGTGGAGTATCTGCCCAACCTGCAGCACCAAGCACGGCTCGCACTTCATCGCCGAGCGCTCCTGCACTTCCACCAGCACGTGCTGCACCACGAAGTCGAGTCACGCCTTCACGCACTTCTGCTCTATCAAAGAAGCGCTCAACACCGCGCAACATAATTGGCACACCGCGTTCGGTGAGTGCTGATTCAAGTTCAGCAGATTGCGCATTCACGCGGAACAGCACCGCAATGTCTTTAGCTGAGGTTCCCTTGGCGATCAAATCTGCGATTTCTTCGGCAACGGATGTGGCCTCGTCAACATCGTCGTCATATGCCTTCACCACGGGCTTTACGCCGCCCGCGCGCACTGCGCGCAACTGAAGTGATGCCGGCGTCGACGCTTGGGCAATCACTGCATTTGCTGCGGCAACAATTGGTTCAGCACAGCGGTAGCAATTCACGAGTTCAATTTGAGAAGCATCTTTGAATTCTTTTCGGAAGTTGATGAGGAAATCGGGTGAGGCACCTGTGAATGAGTAAATGTTTTGGCTGACATCGCCAACCACGCATACGTCGTCACGATCACCGCGCCATAAATTCAACAGGCGATGTTGCACAGGGTTGATGTCCTGGTATTCGTCAACAGTGAACCATCGATAGTTCTGATGCACTTCATCCAAAATATCTGGGCGCGAACGCAACGCACCAACTGTGACCAGGAGTACATCTTCGAAATCTAAATAGCCGCGGCGTGCTTTGAGGTCGTCGTATGCGGCGTATGTGCGCGAAACATCGCCAACATCCATGCTCCACGTGCGTATAAATGACTTTGGATCGCGCCCAAGATCACTGGCTTCCAATTCATGAACCTTGGACCACTCAATGTCCGATGCAAGATCTCGCACTAGGGCTTGATCGGTTGAAAGTCCACACGATGCTGCAGCCTCAGCAACGAGGCGTGCCTTGCTTGGCAACAACTGCGGGAATTCATTGCTGGATAGACGCGGCCAGAAGTAGCGCAGTTGACGAAGGGCCGCTGCGTGGAAGGTGCGTATTCCTACGCCCTCAACTCCAAGCTCACGCAGACGCGAACGCATCTCTCCTGCTGCACGAGTAGTGAAGGTGACCGCCAGTGTGCGGCGTGGTTCATGCGCGCCTGTGGCTGCCGCATAGGCAATGCGGTGCGTAATGGCTCGGGTTTTCCCAGTTCCTGCCCCGGCGAGCACCACGACCGGCCCGTGGACGGCAGCAGCAACAGCCTGCTGCTCGTCATCGAGCGCCTCAAGGATGGACTCTGGGGTCATTCCTCGCACGGTAGTGCCCTAGTCCGACACCTGCTGCACCGGTTACCGTGTCCTCATGATCATGTACAGCACCCCATGGTGCGGCTACTGCCAGCGCCTCAAGGCTCAGTTCGGCCGTGAAGGAATCACCTTCGAAGAGGTCGATATTGAGCAAGATCCGGCCGCTGCAGCGCTAGTCGAGCAGGTCAACGGTGGTAACCAGACCGTTCCAACAATCGTGTTCACCGATGGCACCGCAATGACCAACCCATCACTGGCTCAGGTCAAAGAAAAGCTCGCTGCGCTCTAGCGTGACCAGTTCCCAGGCAATGGTTCACCGAACCACCGCTCGATCAGTTGCCTTGAGATCGACGTCGTTGGCGGAAGTTTAAGTTCGCCACTTTCACATGCTGTTCGCATTTCATCACGCGTGAACCACCGCGCTTCAGCAATCTCATGCTGATCCACGTTGATCTCATTGCGTTCCGCGAGAGCTTGATAACCCAGCATTAACGAAGCCGGGAATGGCCAGGGCTGACTTCCGCAATAGGTCAGCGCTTCATTTGATTTACCGATGATCACGCCAGTTTCTTCAAAGACTTCGCGGCGAACTGCATCTTCAGCGGATTCACCCGGTTCAACAAACCCAGCAATGGTCGACATTTGACCCTCCGGCCAACTTGCTTGACGCCCAAGCATGGCGCGATCATCAGCATCACGCACGAGCACGATGATCGCCGGATCGGTGCGTGGGAAGTGATCCATCTCGTGAGCCGCGCAATGCAGGGTCCAACCGGCTTGAGTCACCACGAGCTCGTCACCACATACCGCGCACCGCTGATGCTTATTTCGCCAGTTATCTAGACCAACTGCCGTAACGAATGCCGAGGCATGTAGGTCGGGAAGATTGCGCGCTTCACGCAATCCCACCCACAACTGCTCACCGCTGAGTTCCTCGCGCTCGTTGAGGTGGACCGCAATGAATGCGTTACCGCTGGCATCAAGGCCAAGGAAACTGATCCGAGAATGGTCACCATCGATAAATGCAGCAACGTGTTCACCATCAATCACCGCAAGTTCGTGGTCATTGGAATCCACATCCAATGGTGACTCCCCACGATGCACCCAGATGGCTTTTGATTGAGCGGTGAGCAACGTTGCCAGAAACTCATCATCGGTGCGCAAATGCGTAGCCCGGTCTAACCCTGCTCGAGTGAACAACAGATCATCGAAGAGGTGGGTGTTCGTCACAGGAGTGAGCCTATTGCCGTGCCACGATCAGGGCTTAGGAATTCGACAGGAGTGCTTGTGAACATCTTTATTCGCCAGTTAACCGGCGTTCGCTTCTTGGCCGCTGCATGGGTGTTGCTCTACCACCTTCAAGGCCCGCTCGATCAGATTGGGATCGTCGGCATTCCCATCCTTTCGGACTTCTTCCGTGTGGGCCGTCTAGGTGTCGATCTCTTCTTCGCACTTTCTGGATTCATCCTCGCGCACACCTATTTGGAACGCATGGGAGAAAGGTTCAAGACCAAGACTTCAGGATTCTTCCTGTGGTTGCGTCTTGGCCGCATCTACCCCGTGCACTTGGTGATGCTGGTAGTCGCAGGCCTTGCCGTGTTTGCCCAAGCCAAGGTCACTGGTGATGCTCTGAATCGCGACTGGCTGACTCCTTGGGACTTCATCAAGAACCTGTTCATGGTGCAAGAGTGGGGATCACAACCACAACGCGGATGGAATTTTGTCGCATGGTCACTGTCAATGGAGTGGTTGGCGTATTTACTCTTCCCATTCATCGTGTTGGTGTTGTGGCGCTTTCGCCGCTCGCTGCCAACATGGGGATTGCTCGTTGCCTGGGTCGTTGTGCTCATTCCGTTGATCGTTTACGGCCTCAGCACGACGGATTCCTACTACACCAATAACTGGGGTTCCACGATTCGCGTGCTCACCGAATTTTGCGCCGGTGGCATTACCTATCTCGTTGTTTCACGCATGCATCCGGGCCTCACCGGTGATCCAGCACCTAAGGTCGAACGCATTGCAACCTGGCTCACCATCATCTTGCCAATATTGGTCATCGCGGGCACTGTTTTCTTGGCAAACCTTCCATCCGCCCAACCACCTCAGATCAATCTTGGCGAGGATGCCGAACCACTGCCTCCGTACTTCCACCTGCTCTTAGTTCCATTACTCATCGCTTGGATTGGCGCGCTTGCACTTTCACGTCGCGGCTTGACCAAAACCCTTGGTACTCAAACGCTCGTTCTCGGTGGCTTTATCTCCTACTCCCTCTACATGACCCACTTGGTGTGGTTCGGCTTGTGGCGCGCGGGGATGAAGGCTGCTGGTATTGATGGCGGTGCCCTCTACACCCTGGGCGTGATTGGCCTAGTAATCGGCGCACTCGTGATCGCTTGGCTGATGTGGAAGTTCATTGAAGAACCTGCGCGCGAATGGATGCGCAAGCTCATTGGTGTTCGACCAACACCAACAGAAGAGGCAGGCGCCGCAATTGCTGTCGCCAAGCATGAAACTGATGGCGCAGAACCAATTGAGGTTGCGGAAAAGTAGAGCTACTACGTCAGATGTGAAAGGTCTGGCAGTGTTGGTCGCAGCACTTCGCCGCTTTGCACCATCAAGAACCCTGCATCAATGTGATCAAGTGGAACATTGGCAATACGTGACCAAGCCAATCGATACAACGCCAACTGCATTTCATCTGCGGATTTGGCACTGCCTGTTTTCCAGTCAATAACGTCGAAGCGACCATTCGTGGAGAAAACAGCATCGATGCGGCCACGCACCACTCGCCCACCGATCACCATGGCGAATGGTTGTTCAATTGCAACCGGCGTCAGATGTGCAAATACGCTGCGACTGAAGGCTTCCTTTAATTCCACCAACTGCTCATCACTCACGATGTCTTGATCACCACTGCCCGGTAAATCATCGGGATCAAGTAAGGACTGTTGCCCGTATTGGGTTTCCACCCACGCATGGAAGGCGGTGCCGCGCGATGATGCCGCCGAACTTGGTGACGGCATTGGGCGAGCAAGATCGCGGGCAAGAAGTTCGGGTTCACGCATGGCACGAATCAGCACGCTGGCCGAAACAGAGGCCGGGAGTGCAACGTCCACAACTGGTTCACGCATGTTGCGCGCCTCTTCAATCAGCACGCGCGCGTCGTCATCCCATTGGGCAACGAGAGCAGCTTCTGCCTCTGATAACTCGGCAACTACGTGCGAGCTTGCCTCGTGAACCAACCTCGCCAATTCCCGAACTTTGAATGGATGCTCCAATGGCGCAGGCCAAGCAAACCCTTCCACCTCTTCTAAATATGGATTCTTTTCATCCTCAGGTAGTTCATGCCAATGCGCAATGGCTTCATCGAATTCAGTACTCGTTATGCGAACTTGATCGAGGTATCTGCCTGGCTCACGAGGCTTTTGCTGTGTTGGGCCCCACCAGTGACCTGTTGCAATCAATGTGTTCTCTGCACGAGTGAGCGCCACATACGCCAACCGCTGATCTTCAAGAAGGTCGTGCTCGCGCAATACCTCGATGTACTCATCAACTTCTTTGGTTGACGGGCTGCGATCACGCGATGGGTAACTCACCAGCGCGTCCGTTTTATCCTCGCGCAGGTGCCAAGGAATAACCGATGCGCTCTTCAACCATCGACTGCGTGAATTACCGCCAGGGAACGCGCCTTCCACAAAACCAGGAACAATCACCACCGGGAACTCAAGACCTTTAGCTTTGTGAATGGTCATGAGTTGCACTGCATCAGTGCGTTGGACCACATCAACCTTGAGATCAACGTCAAAGCGTTCCGCATCACTTAAGCGCCGCAAGAAAGCACTGACCGTCGAACGACCGTCAAGATCAGTGAATTCTGCAGCCAACTTTGCGAAGGTCATCCAGGCCAACTGTGTTTGTGCACTTGCCATTGCCAGTTCAACGTCTAGGCCCGTAACACGAAGCACTCGGGTGAGAAATTCAGGAAGTGGTTCCGCGGAATACTGACGTAGATATTGAAGCTCCTCGCCAAACTCAGCAAACCGATGCACCGCTTCGGGTGAATACTTCGAAAGATCACCGAGATCCATGGTGGCATCACTCAGTGATGTCATTTCAACAGGATCAGCGCCAGCGACAGCTGCGTCCAGGGCTTGCGCAACGGTTTGTGGGCTCGCCGTTTGATCACCGCGTGCCAGTACGTGAGCACGATGACCCAAACCAAATAAATCCCGAGCGCCAATGGCCCAGCGAGGGCCACTGAGTAACCGCACAAGAGCGCCGTTGGCAATGGGATCGACAACTGCCTGCAGCATGCTGCGCACATCAATCACGATTGGTTGATTCAGTAATCCCGCTGCGCCATGCAATTGGGTGGGAATGCCGCGCTGTTGGAGTAACTGATCAAAGGCGGCTAATTCTTTGCCATTGCTGGCCAGAATTGCGATTGAGCCCCACTTGCCTTGCAGACCTTCACCAATATTGGCAATGCGCTCCACGACCCAGGCACGCTCATCCGATGAACGTTCAAACATCCCGATGGTGACTAAGCCAGCACCCTTATCTGAATCCGCCCATTGCAACTCTTCGATGCCGGTGTGGAAATCACGCAAGCCGCGCGACAGATCATTGGCGACTTTCAAAATGTTGTAACCAGATCGGCGGTTCGCACTCAACTTGAAGCGTGCCGAAGGCACCAATTTCCCTTGACGAATGGCTGGGAAGTGCTGATCAAAATTGTCAATGTTGTCAACGCTTGCTCCACGCCAGCCATAAATAGCCTGACACGGGTCACCGACTGCGGTGACTGCATGCCCATCAGGGAACAGCGCTTGCAATAACTTGCGCTGCGCAATTGAGGTGTCTTGATATTCATCAAGGAGCACCACTTGGAAATGCTCACGCACACTTTGACCAACCTCAGGGAATCGACGTACTAACTCCAAGGCAAGGCGCGTTTGGTCGGTGTAATCAATAACATCGTGACGCTCTTTAGCTGCGCGCCATTCCAGGACCAGACGTGCCAAATGACGGCGCTTCTTTGCGGTCTCACGAATCTCAGCAGCGTTCTTCAGGAACTTTCCGCCGGATAGCTCAACACCATTCATGTCGTTGATGAGTTGGGTATCCCACTCGATCAACTTCTCAGGAGTGATATCAAGTTCACTGCACTGGTCGTCAAGACTAAGGAGGTCTTTGGTTAAGGAATCTGGACCTTTACCAAATTCTTCAAGTGGCAATGCACTTGAACACACCACGCGATAAGCCAACTGTTCACGGAAACCTTCATTGAGTAATCGAGCGCCTGGTTCACGACCAAGTCGAATGCCGTGCTCACTGAGGATTCGTGATGCGAAGGAGTTATACGTCTGAACTGACGGTTCGCCAGCAACACTTTCATCCTCGCCAAGATCAGGGCCAGTAGGGCGTAGCCCGTTGGCTTCAAGGTTGCGCAACGCCTTGCGCATGCTTGCACCAAGGGATGCTGCAGCCTTATTCGTGAAGGTCAGTCCAAGTACTTGTTCCGCGGCTACATGATCACTACCCACCAAGAAGGCAACGCGGGCAGCCATTGATGTGGTTTTACCGGATCCTGCACCTGCAACAACGACGAATGGCTCAAGGGGAGCACTAATGATTGCCCACTGCTCTTCGCTGAACTCAAAACCCCCGCCCATCACTGCATTAACTTGCTGACGTGTCAGTTCACGACTCATGACACCACCTGCTTGCCTTGCTTTTGCGTCGGGCAACTCGTGCGATAGGCGCAGAACTTGCAAAGATCATTTTCACGAGCATCAAAGGCCTCATCACGCAAGGTTTGTGCTGCATCACCAAGCTTGAGTTCAATCCAGGTTGGCGATTCTTCGGGCAAAGCATCTTGCTTTTGCACCTTGGGAAACTCAGCACTCCCCTTTTCATCGGCACGCAACTGCACGAGGGCCGCCCCGCCGACTTCATAGCCCGCTTGGCGCAACAGCAGTTGATACACGCCCAACTGAGCATGCTCAGGGATTTCTTTATCGCCGGGCGGCTTCTTCATGTTCTTAAGATCAATGGGCAGGTATTTGCCATCGCCATCTTGTTCAACACGATCGATGAAGCCACGTAGCTGCACTTCAGCAGTTCCACCATCAGGTGTTGGTACTTCGATGACAGCGGTGTATTCGCCTTCTGTAGCTATGAGCGTGCGCGATGCCGCCAAGTGATAGTTCAAGAAACGAGCAATGGCCTCACGAGCAATGGCTCGTTCCGCCGCACTTTGCCAGGGTGCTTCAAATCGCAAGTCACGCCAGACACGATCAATCCAGGCATCAGCCGCATCGAGATCTTGGGGTACCTCACCTTTTGCTACGTAATCGGCAACCGCGTGAATCACGCTGCCAAATTTCGTCGCTTCACCACGCGGCACTTCAGCATGCACATCATGCTCCAAGAACCACTTCAGTGGGCAGGCTTCAATGGAGTCAATCGCGCTTCCTGACAAATGCACGGGTTTGGCTTCATCACGCATAGGTGCATCGCGATGACTCACTTCCCGCATGCCCCACCATCGAGTTACATCGGCGGCAGGAACAAGCGAGCTGCCTTCATCGTCAAAGACGTCAGCCAAATCGGCCAACTTACGCAGCGCTGCATGGCGAATTGCCGGCGAGCGCTGTGGGTCGGCTGCAATCTCTCGCAACTGACCGACAAGCGCTGCCAGTGAGGTTGTGTAACGAGGGCGTCGATCCGGCTGCACCCATGGCACTTCAAGTTCATTCAAGAAACGACTTGGTTGCGTTCCAGAATCTTCAGCAACTTGCAATGTGGTGATCACACATTGGCGTCGCGCTCTCGTGAGGGCCACATACATCAAGCGCCGTTCTTCAGCCAGCAATGCACTGGCACTCAAAGCAGGACCAACTCCTTGCGCAGTTAAGCGATCAGATTCCAACACGCTGCCACGTGGGCGAAGATCTGGCCATTGCCCTTCTTGGGTGCCAGCAATCCACACCGCATCCCACTCTTGACCCTTGGCACGGTGAGCGGTGAGCACACGCACCACATCTCCATGCACACCTCGTTCAGACACAGGCTCAGCCGCAAGATGCTGCTCTTGAAGTGAAAGGACGAAGTTGCGAACGCCAACCACACCGCGATAGCGCTGTTGAGCACGTTCAGCAGCATCGAATAGCGCCATCACTGCATCAACATCGTGATCAGCAGACCGGGAACCATCAAGGGCTTGTCTGCGCAAGCGATCTGGCCACCCATGCGCGCGCGTGCGATCAGCACATTGACCTGACCACAACAACCACAGCACTTCTGCGGGCGCCGCACCGCGTTCGATCATCTGATGTGCATCGCTCATCAATTTCATGAATTGCTGCAAGGTTGCGTTGATGTCAACGAGTTTTTCATCGTCAGGAAGTGACCTAGTTCCTCGTAATACGTCACGAAGCAATTCATCGGCGGGAGCCGGCGTGACAGTTGGGTCATCCTTACGCGCCTGTAAACGCAAAGCGCGACCCAGCGCACGTAACCGCGTTGGATCTACGCCGCAGAGCGGGCCGCTCACCAGCTCGAGTGCATCAGCGCTAGATACCGCACTTGGGCGCACGGCAACTTCCAAGGCTCGCAACAGCACCGCAATTGCTGGCTCGGCTCGCAATGGAATTTCATCCGTTGCAATAGCAGCCGGAACACCGGCCTGCACGAGTGCTCGTTGTATTCCAGCGATGTCTTGACTGTTGCGAACTAACACAGCCATCTGTGACCACGGCACACCCTGATGTAAATGCATCGTGCGCATCTGAGCCGCAATTCCGGCTGATCGCATTAAATCACTATCAAAGGCTTCAACACGGATTGCATCAGGCGTTGATTCACCTTCACAAACCGGATTGCGATGCGCCGCGAGTAATTGCGGATCAATGTGCGTCAGACGAACCTTTTCAATGATGCGCGTTGCTGCATCACGGATTTGCGGACCGAACCGTCGGGTATGACGCAACACCACAATCGGTGCCGGTGCATTCGCGCTGCCGAATTCTTCTGGGAAGCGCAAGATGCCACCAAGGTCGGCGCCACGAAATCCATAAATCGATTGATCAGGATCCCCAACCGCAATCACTGCGGTGTTTGGGCCGACCAACGCACGAAGGAGTTCAACCTGGAGTGGATCAGTGTCTTGATATTCGTCAACACAAATCAATCGGTATTGCTGCTGCAAGGTCGGCGCAACATGTTCGCTGCGTGCGCGAGCAACAGCTGCACTTAAGAGTTCGACATAGTCAAGTACGTTTTGCCATTCCATGACATCGGCTTCTTGTGCAGCTAACCGACCAACCGCAGCCCAGGCAGGGCGTTGTGATTCAAGGCCTAAACGTTCGAGATGTTCGGGAGTGATACCCAGCACCTTGGCTTTTGCCAGCACGGCGCGAACTTCATTAGCCAAACCAATGGTTGACACTGCGCCAGCCAAATCATCGGGCCAATCGATCGTGCCGTCTTCTACGGCTCCCATCAGCAACTCACGAATGCGCACATCCTCTTCAGCACCGGAGAGCAACTGAGGTGGTTCGCGGTAATCCTGCGCAGTTGCCGTTTGTTGAAGCAAGCCAAAAGCAAAGGAGTGGAACGTGGCAACGGCTGGCAGCACTCCGCCACCTAACCGACCAACGAGGCGATCGCGCAGATCACTGGCGGCACGCTTACCAAACGTCAGGGCCAAGACCTGCTCGGGAGCAATGGGCTCAACAGGATCAGTCAGGCGAGCAACGATGGCTTCAACGATCGTGGTGGTTTTGCCTGTGCCAGGCCCCGCAAGCACAAGCAGTGCCCCGTGACGATGGTCGACCACCGCTTGCTGCTGCTCATCAAGAACAGGAACAACGGCGGGCGGCAAAGGCTCAAGATCCAGATGCCAGGCCGTTCGCCCTCGATCCCGCCCCATGACTGCCATGAGGCATTCGTACCACTTCGGTCTGACTTCCGTGACGCCGCCGAACGGGTTCCCCACCGGCATTTGGGCCCATCTGACACCATGGTGCCGTGACCGACGCGCCCGTACGTTTCGACGACGGGCCAAACGATCCCCTCAGCCTTGACGGCGGAGCGTCGCAAACGTTGATTATTGAAGATGGTGTCATCCCTCTTCGCGTGCATCGCCCATTGGATTTAGCTCGATTTGTGCTGGCTTTGGCGGTCACCGTAGGCATTGTTCTGATCGCCTGGTTTGCCTCGAGCACGAGCGCTGGTTTGGATTCAGACCTTGCCAGCACAGCGAGTTTGTTGCCAGGTTTCGTGGTGCTTGTCCTCAATGTGATTGGTGGCATTGGCACCCTTGGCTTGCCCATTGCTGCATCGATTTCCTTGGTCGCTCGCAAACGCATGCGCCAACTCTTTGACTCACTGTTGGCCCTACTCGTCACGATCATTTTTTTGACAGCCCTTTCCAGTGCCATCTCGGCAATTGATTCACCTCGCTTGCTCACTGCTCTCACCGGTTCCGCAAGTGCCGGCGGCGCATCAACGGCGCCAATCCTTGGCGGCTTGATCGCTTTCATCACCGTGGCACGTCTGATGAATCGACGGCCATGGAGCGTGCTGAGCATCATCGTGATTGGTTCAGTCACGATCGTCACGGTATTGAGTTCTGCCATTGCCATTGCCGGTTTGATCATGTCAATCGCAATTGGCTGGGGAATCGGCCTAATCCTGCGCTATGCCCTAGGTACACCAACCTCGCGCCCATCAGGTGTTGCCATCGCGCAAACCTTGGAACGCGGCGGGTTCCCAGTGATTTCCCTGATGGCTCAAGAGACCACTCGTCGCGGCCGTCGCTACCAGGCAGTTACCCGCAATGGTGCAGTAATGCGCGTAACCGTATTTGACCGCGACATGGAAGGCGCAGGTATCGCAAAGGCTGCCTGGACAGCGGTGCGTTTGCGCGAGGATCAATCAAGTCGTCGGTTCAATATGCGTCGCGCAGTTGATCACGCAGCACTGACGTCTTACGCAGCCCAAGCTGCTGGCGCCCCTGAACCACGCTTACTTGTCACTTCAGAAATTAATGAAGACTCGTACCTGCTTGCCTACGAATACATTGAAGGCCAACCTCTTTCAGAAGTTGACACGGTTACCGACAGTGATCTCGAACAAGCCTGGCGCGCAATTCGCACCCTGCATGAACATCAGGTCAGTCATCGCGCCCTTGACGCCAGTCATTTAGTTCGTGGAGATGACGACACTCTTTGGCTCGTTGGTCACGATGGTGGTTCAGTTGCTGCTGGAGACGTCTCCATGCGCATTGACCTAGCCGAACTTTTGGTGACCTTGGCCATGCTCACCAGCCCCGAGCGTGCGGTCAGCACTGGGCGGACAGTGCTTGGTACCGCTGGGCTTTCGCGGGCACTCCCTGCGTTGCAACCGGTGGCACTATCGGCACCTACGCGCAAGGCAGTGCGTAAGCACAAGGGCCTCATGGTTCAACTTCGTGATCTGCTGATTGAGATCGGCCCAGATAATGAAGTTGTTGAACAGATTCAACTTGAACGCGTTAAACCAAAGACTTTGGTCCTTGCTGTTGTTGGCACTGTTGCCGGTTACGTACTTCTGACCCAACTTGCTGACGTTGATCTTGTGCAACTGTTCAAAACTGCCGACTGGCGTTGGGCCCTTGGGGCACTTCTGTTCAGCTTGGTTACCTATGTTGGTGCCGCATGGTCTCTGGCCGGCTTTGTTCCAGAAAGCATCCCGTTAGTGCGCACCACGATGGCCCAACTTGCTGGCGATTTTGCCACGTTGGTGTCCCCTCCAACCCTTGGCGCAGTTGCAGTGAACATGCGCTTCTTGCAGCGAGCTGGCTTGAATCCCGCTCTTGCTGGCGCCAGTGTTGCTGTGTCACAGGTGATGGCGTTTGTCATGCACATGCTCTTATTGCTCGGGTTTGGTTTTGCTGCCGGCACACAAGCGGACTTCACCTTTAAGCCGTCACGCATTGTCGTGATCGCTGTAGTCATCATCGCTGTGGTGGTGGTGTCCCTCTTTGCGATTCCACAGGTGCGTCGCATTGCCAATGACCGCGTTGCACCGATGCTTCGCGAGGTTGGCCCGCGCTTGCTGACAGTTGCGCAACGCCCAGAGAAACTTCTTGAAGGTGTCGGCGGCATCATCATTTTGAACCTCGCCTACATCGGGGTTCTCTACACCAGCATCCAAGCGTTCGGCGGCGATATGAGTATCGCCATGGTTGCCGTGGTGTACCTCGTTGGTGCAACTGTTGGACAGGCTGCTCCAACCCCTGGCGGCTTGGGCGCCGTTGAAGCCGCACTCACCGCGGGCCTGACCGCGGCTGGCCTTGATGGTGGCATTGCTCTCTCCGCAGTATTGCTGTACCGATTGGTCACCTTCTGGATTCCCACGGTTCCGGGCTACTGGGCCTTTAGCTACCTCACGAAGCGTGGCGCGCTCTAGTACTGGCCTAATAAGATGGCCTCATGACGACTCATCGCCACTTGCAGCTCACCTTTGGTCCAGAAACCGTGACCGAACCAATCGTCTACACGATGGTCAAGCAGCATCAGGTGATTCCCAACATTCGTCGGGCCAATATTGAGCAGCATGTGGGCTGGATGATTCTTGATCTTGAAGGTGAAGCGTCAGATCTCGATGCCGCCACCGAGTACCTCAAGGGTTTGGGTATTGAAGTTTCTTCAGCCGAAGGTGACATTGTTGCCGGCTAAGGCCGGCTCGTAGGCCACAATGTGGCTATGACTGATGCAACCAACGTCACCGTCACGGTGTGCGAAAACGGACCATACGAAGTAGTGGGCGAAGTTGACCTTCTTGATGCCAACGGCGAGCTCATACGCCAGACCACAAAAACCTTCCTGTGCCGCTGTGGGCATTCGGCAAAGAAGCCGTATTGCGATGGCTCACATAAGAAGTTTGATTTCCAAGATGCCGGCTTAGCACCCCAATAACATGACAAACGGCGGGTTCCTCACCACGAGGAACCCGCCGTTGTTGTCTGTTGTGAAAGGTTAGTACGAAGGTTTGTCTGGCTCAATCTGATTGACCCAAGCAAGCACGCCGCCACCGACGTGAACGGCGTCAGAGAACCCTGCGCCCTTCACCACTGCAAGACATTCAGCCGACCGACCGCCAAGCTTGCAATGCAGCACGATCTGCTTGTCTGTCGGCAACTCTGACAGTGCTGAACCATCAAGGAATGCACCCTTAGGAATCAGAATTGAACCTGGAATCGAAACGATTTCATATTCACCTGGTTCGCGCACATCAATTAACACGAAGTCAGCTTCACCGCGTTCGCGCGCATCCAGCATGCCTTTGAGATCTTTCACTGAAATCGTGGAATCCATTGCGGCTTCAGCAGCTTCGTCAGAAATCGCACCACAGAAGGCTTCGTAGTCGATGAGTTCAGTGACCGTTGGGTTGTCGCCACAGATTGCGCAGTTTGGATCCTTGCGGATCTTCACCTTGCGGTAGCTCATCTCAAGTGCGTCGTAAATCATCAATTTACCGAGCAGGGTTTCGCCAATGCCAGTGATCAACTTGATTGCTTCAGTGACCTGGATCGAACCAATGGATGCACACAGCACGCCAAGCACGCCGCCTTCAGCGCATGAAGGAACCATGCCTGGTGGAGGTGGCTCTGGGTACAAGCAGCGGTAGCAAGGACCATGTTCGGCCCAGAACACGGAGGCTTGGCCATCGAAGCGGTAGATCGAGCCCCATACGTATGGCTTTTCCAGCAGTACACATGCGTCGTTGACCAGATAACGCGTTGCAAAGTTGTCAGTGCCATCAACGATGAGGTCGTATTGAGCGAACAGCTCCATCACGTTAGATGAATCAAGACGCTCTTCGTGCAAGTTCACGGTGACCAGAGGATTAATTTCCTTAACGGAGTCGCGAGCGCTTTCAGCCTTCGAGCGCCCGATATCGCTTTGACCGTGAATGATCTGGCGCTGCAGGTTGGATTCATCGACCACGTCGAATTCGACGATGCCCAAAGTGCCCACGCCCGCGGCTGCCAAATACATCAGTGAGGGTGAACCAAGACCACCTGCACCAACACACAGCACCTTGGCATTCTTTAAACGCTTCTGGCCGGCCATGCCGACATCGGGAATGATCAAGTGGCGGCTGTAGCGACGCACTTCGTCGACGCTGAGATCGACATTGGCATCCACCAGGGGCGGCAGGCTCACGATGACTCCATTGGGGGTAGGCGGAACGGGGTAGATAGATGAAACTTCAAGCAATTCGTCAATCGTAACTCTCTGACCCTGAAAGCCAAGGGCAGCCGCGGTATCTGCAAAGGATCTGCAGAATCACTGAAAAATTATGAGGTCTGACTTATCAAGGTACGCAATACCCGAAGCGCCACAGATAACGTGGCGATATCTGGTCGCTCCACAGAAGCGATTTCAATCAGCGTGGCCTTTGCCCGATCGCAGCTCGCGCCGTAATGCCCCTCCCACGATGCAATCGTGAGTGCCGGCGATCCTTGATCCATGGTTAAGACGTGCTCGGTCAAGGTCGCAGTCGCTTGATAAAGATCGGCCCGCAAGGCATGTCGAGCCAAGGACGACCAACGATCATCACGAGGAAGCGCTGATATTGCCGTCAGCAACGGATCAATTCCGTAGGCCTCAGTGACTGCCAAGTACACGGGAATCACTCGGTCAGGACTGATGGAGCTGCGTTGCGCAATATGTGCGATGTCGAGCAATACGAATAAATCCAGTGCCGAACTCACTTCAATTGCTAATGCTGCAGGAGCACCGACGTTCATCAGTGCTTGGGCACGTGTGCCCACCTCTTCCACCATCCCCGATGGCAGGTGTCCGCGCACGTACCCGGCAAATTCCTCCACCAAAGGTCGATAGGTTTCGACAATGCTCTGAGGCGCTAAACGACTGCTGCGTGAATTGAGGATCCAACGGGTAGCGCGATCAAGAAGTCGGCGCAGTTCTAAATGCAAGGCATCCTGTGCGTTGGTTGGAATCTGATTGTCGAGCGCATCGATGCTGGAGATCAACCGTGGGATGTCGAAGATTTCCAAAGCTGCACGCGCAGCATGAACTGTCTCAATTGCTGACGCCCCAGTTTCTTCCATCACGCGATACACGAACGTGATTCCACCGGTGTTCACGATTGAGTTGCACACCACAGTAGTGATGATTTGGCTACGTAATTGATGAGTCAACACGGCATCGCGGAACTGGTTGGTGATAGTTTCGGGAAAATAAGAAAGTAATGCAGACTCATACCAAGGGTCTGCAGCAATATCTCCAGCATTCAAATCCGCCGCTAATGCAATTTTCGAATATGCCAACAACACTGCAAGTTCAGGTGAGGTCAACCCAATACCGGCAAGGCGTCGAGCTTCAATAGCTTCGTCAGTTGGCAGAAATTCAACTGTGCGATCAAGTAGCCCTCGTCGTTCAAGATCGCGAATAAAGCGCTGATGAACATTGATGAGAGTGCTTGAAGCCGCCCGAGCATTGCCCAGCACAACATTTTGCCCGTAGTTATCTTCAAGAACTGCAGCCGCAACATCATTCGTCAGTGAACGCAGCACACTATTTCGCTGATCCTCGCTCATCGAGGATGATCGAACTAATGTGTCCAGCAAGATTTTAAGATTCACTTCGTGGTCCGAAGTGTCCACACCGGCAGAGTTATCAATTGCATCGGTGTTGAGGCGAACACCATTCAATGCCGCTTCTATACGCCCTAACTGTGTGAAACCTAAGTTACCGCCTTCGCCTACAACCTTGCATCGAAGCTGCGAGCCATCGATGCGGATCGCATCATTGGCTTTATCGCCAACCATGAGACTGGATTCCGATGCAGCCTTTACATAGGTGCCAATACCGCCGTTCCACAAGAGATCTACGGGCGCTTGAAGAATGCTTTGAATAATTTCATGAGGAGTAAACGTGCGACGATCGCCTACCAATCCAAGTGATTGACAAGCAACATCAGACAGTTCAATGGACTTTGCGCTACGTGAGAAGACTCCTCCCCCAGCGGAGATCACTTGACTGTCAAAATCTGCCCAACTCGATCGTGGAAGAGCAAACAACCGGGTGCGTTCACGAAATGACGCGGATGCATCCGGATTTGGGTCAATGAAGATATCGCGGTGATCGAACGCAGCGATGAGTCGCACTTGGTCACTGAGCATTAATCCATTGCCGAATACATCGCCGCTCATGTCACCGATGCCCACCACCGTGATTGGATCCGTTTGCGTATTGATTCCCAGTTCACGGAAATGACGTTGCACAGATACCCAGGCTCCACGTGCAGTAATGCCCATGGCCTTGTGGTCATAACCCACAGATCCACCACTTGCAAAGGCATCACCAAGCCAAAAACCGCGTTCCAACGCGATGGCATTGGCAATATCTGAGAATGTTGCGGTTCCCTTATCAGCTGCAACAACAAGATATGGGTCTGCTTGGTCCAAACTCACCACATTGCTCGGGTTCACCACCTGTCCATCGCGATAGTTATCCGTAAGGTCAAGAAGCGCAGAAATGAACTCCTGATAGGCAGCCTTGCCGGCAGCAAGCCATCCCTCGCGATCTTTTTGAGGATCGGGCAGCATTGCAGGAACGAACCCACCCTTGGCACCGACAGGAACGATCACTGCATTCTTGACCTCTTGTGCCTTGACTAATCCGAGCACTTCAGTTCGAAAATCCTCACGCCGATCGCTCCATCGCAACCCTCCGCGAGCAACCCGACCAAACCGAAGGTGTACTCCTTCTACCCGAGGCGAATACACCCAAATCTCTACGAGCGGGGCAGGCAATGGCAATTCAGGAATGTCACGTGAGTTGAGTTTGAATGCAAAAGCACGAGGAATGGCATTGGTTGATGCTGGCATATACACAGAAGTGCGTAACGTGGCCAAAATCAGTGAGAGAAACCTTCGCAGAATGCGGTCGTGATCAAGAATCGGTACATCATCAAAAGCTTGTTCTAACTCAAGACTACGAAGTACGCGCTGTTGATCTCGGTCGATGGTCAATGCCGGATCAAATTGCGATGCAAAGAGCTCGATGAGCATGCGAGCAATGTGTGGATATGCGCGCACCACACTTTGAATGTAATCCTGACCAAAGGCTGAACCGATTTGACGCACGTATTTTGAATATGCCCGGATCACAGCAACTTGAGACCAGGTGAGGCCGGCTGATAGCACCAAGGCATTGAATGAATCTGATTCCGCCTGGCCAAACCAGACAGCTCGAATCGCTTCAACCAAATTCTGGTCAGTACTTGAGGTTGATCCTTCACTCAAAATCGGAGGCTGCACACCAAAGCGCAAGATCCAACTTGAACTCGAGCCCTTGCGCTTGATTTCGAAGGGATGCTCATCAAGAACTGTCATGCCAAAATTTTGTAATAGTGGCAACACTTCCGACAGGGAAACCGAATCACCTGTGCGAATGAACTTCACTTCAAGTTGGCCAGCATTGCCAAAACTATTGACTTCAATCGCAATGTCGCCAGACTCAAGTTCAGCTATCGACAATGCATCCGATACTCCAACGGATGCAGGCGTGCTTGATCGGTAGCTTTCAGGAAATGCGTCAACAAACTGCTGAAGAAACGATGAGACTTCGCGGGAGCCAAGCCTTGCCACCGCAATCTCAGTGAAGTCATCTGTCCACGTGCGCACAGCAAGTCTTATCGAACGATTAAGGGCCTGCACATCCAGTGCATCTGACTGAACTTCATCGCGCACATGCGCAATGAAATGCAGTCGCGCATGCGACTCATCTCCAACGAGGGCCGAAAAATCTACAGAGGACGCCTGATAGAACTCCTGTACTAATTCTTGGATTCGGATTCGCACATCCGTGCTGTATCGATCCTTGGGTAAGAATACGAAGGCAGAAATGTAGCGACCAAAATCATCGATCCGAAAATAAGTTTTAACTTTGCGTTGCTCGGTGAGATGCATCGTGGTTGAGGCAAACTCAACAAGTTGTTCAGTGTTTGTCGCAAACAGTTCATCGCGTGGGAGCGTCTCAATCATCTGCCCAATATCGCGAGCACTGTGTGATTTGGGCGCTAATCCAAGTGCAATGAGCACTTCAGCGATGCGAGCGCGTAACACTGGAATATCAGTGACGTTTGCGGCGTATGCACGGCCGGTGTACAGGCCAAGGAATCGGCGTTCCCCTGTAACAGTTCCATCGGGAGATGTTTTGCGCACGCTGACGTAATCTAAATAGGCAGATCGATGCACTGTTGAACGCGAGTTTGCTTTGGTGAGCACCAGCGGAACAGGGTCATGCGCGTGAATTTGAGCCACCGGAGATAACGTGACTGGTTCAGTGTTCGTGCCAGCGTGAGCATCGCCAAGAATGCCCAATCCACTACCTGGTTCAGGTAGTAAGGCTTCACCTGAGCCGAGTTGGATCAGATCATTTTCTTGATAGCCCAGAAAAAGGAAATGTTCGTCGGTCAGCCACTCAAGAAAATCTGCTGCCTCACGAGTATCCAGCTGCGTCCATGCCTGGTTTGGGTAGTTGCGCAATTCCTGCGACAGCTCCACAGCCTTACTTCGCATTGCCTGCCAGTCACGCGATGCGACACGGACATCACGCATTACCTCTCGCAAATGATTCGCTGTTCGCGTGTTGTCTTCGTGTACGAAATCGCGCTGTAGTTCTACGAGAGTCCAGGATTCAAGTTGTGCATCAGCTGGAGCCACACCCATTGGGTCGGCATCGAGAATTTCAAGGAGCTGCCCGGCTGCATCGCGTCGAACCCACAATTGGGGATGGAGAGCAAGTCGTGGGCTCTTTCCTTCTAACGTGAGCGCACTAATGACCGAATCGACAACAAAAGGCATGTCATCAGTAATCACACAGACAACCGTGATTTCCGCATCACCCAACTCGCGCACATCCACAACAGCACGATCTGCTTGACGGATATCACCGACAGCACGCAGATGCTCGAGGTGTTTGACAAATTGCGCAGGAGTGAGGCCTTGCGAATCTTCCCAAGATAGATATTTCAATGAATGACGAACAAGACTCCTCTGGGAAGAATCCGTATCTGAATCAAGACTGGCTAGTGCTTCAGTAACGATGTCATTCATTCGTCTAGGCTAACCGCTGAGAGGTGGAATCGCATGGCGACAAAGATGAACTACACGCAAATGTACGAGGCAGACCTTGCTACCGTCCGAGCGATGATCCTTGACCCTGAATACATTCAGGCTCGGGCGCTGGCAACTGGAGCCATCTCGGTTGAACACTCCATCGTCGCTGAACCCAACGGCCAGGTAACAGCAACAATCACACGAACACTTCCCTCAGAAATGCCCGCATTCGCGCTTGCCATTGTGGGTCAAACACTGACCGTCACTGAGACCCAAATATGGCAACCCGAATTCCTAGGTCAATGTCTTGGCGATTTCTCAGTTTCGTTCAGCGCGCCCCTGACCTTTGTCGGTTCGGCAGCAATCACCACGCAAGCAGATCACACGATTGTGACCACCGAAGGTGAGTTCAAGGCTGCGATTCCATTCATGGGCGGCAAGGTAGAAAACCTCGCGAAGGAACAGACTGAGCGCTATCTGCGCAAAGAGCAAGAGTTCGCCCAGACGTGGTTACGCGAGCATTGACCACACCCATTGAGCGTGGGAGACAATTTTTCACCCGTACTCGAGGTACAAAAGAGCTATGACTTCCCCACGGCGCACGGTCAAAATCAGCGCTGCACTGATTGCTAGCGCTGCAGTGCTCGGCGCAGGCGTCGTGATGGTGGCCGCGAATTCAGCAAATGCCACGAATGCCAGCCCAGCCCCGTCCACAGCCGTTGCGACGAACTCCACACCATCAGCAACGCCAACTGCAGGCCCCACTCATAAGCCGCGGCCTGCGTCGCGCACCAAGAAGGCCAAATGGGTTCCTACATATCCCAATGATTTGCTGCATGCCGGTACCAAGCGAGTTGTCTACGACAAGGCGTTGATGACTGTGTGGCTGATTAAAGCTGACAACACGGTGGTTGCGCGCTACCCCGTCGTTGGTCGTTGGGATCGCCCAAAGGCTGGCACGTACCACGTGTTTTCAAAGAGCACGAAAGCCTTCAATCCAAATTCCAAAGTGACCTTCAATCACATGGTGCGCTTCACGTACGGACCCGACACGAAGTCGCCGATTGGCTTGCATGCAATCCCTAAGTATTACGACGGCACCATGATGCATTCAGTCAAACAATTAGGCTTGCCAATTGCTGCAGGCGGGTGCGTACGGCTTTCAGAAGAAGCTGCCGCAGCTGTCTACAAGTTTGCCAGAGTCGGGACTTTGATTGTTGTGCTTCCTTCCCCTTGATTTACGGTTGCACACCAGCGTTCTAATTGACGCCATTGATCCTTCTTCCTGCGCAAGAAACCGCCCTTTGACGCAAACCAATGCCCAGCATCCGCGGTAGCGATTGATGGCAGCCCCAGAATCTGATGCTGCAATCCGTAGGTTCGCAAACTTTTCACCGTTGACGGCACACTGTGGTTCTCAGCAGCACGCACGCCTAACGTGAGCGTTCCACTCGACAGACCTTGTGCGGTAGGGAGATGTTGCAAGAATCGCGCGATACCAAGCGGCGATGACTGGGTCACTGCAAGAACAGCATCGGCTTGTTGCAGTACCGATGTTGCGCTCGCATAGCGAGGAATATCGAGCAAACCAGCACTTTGTGATGGAGCATCCAGACCGAAGCCAATATCAACCACGATGAAATCAACAACTGATCGAGCAACCTCGAGAACATCGCGCAGAGCCCGTGCATCAAGCTCTTCCCAGCGATCAGGATGACTAATCCCACCGACAAGCCAAAAGTTTGCGTCAATGGGACGCGCTAATTGCATGAACGTTTGATGCGTGAGCGATCCGCGCTGCGCATACCTAGAAGCGACAACAATGCCGCTTGCATCTTCAACAATGCCTGAGAGCAAAGTCATCGCGGGGGCAACAGTGTCGGCGTCGATGACACAGACGCGATTGCCCTGTGCGGCCAGGATTCGTGCGATTGCAAGCGCTGTCAGCGTGCGCCCAGGTGCGCCTTGCGGACCCCACACCGCCACCACTGTTCCCGATCGTACATATGCATTCAGCGGTGCAGGCTCCTGAAGCATTGGGGTCTCGTACGCCCACGCCCCCGTTGACCACACCCCAGAACCAGACGATTCAATCTCCTGGGCCTGATTGCTGTTGGTTGAGGTCACACCGAGATGTCCTGCTATTTCTGGCCAAATATCCAATGAATTTTCCGCCTGTACCACCGCGGGGATACCTAGGCGAATGCACTCTTGTCTTTCTTCAACACTGGAGGCAATGCCTATCACCCTTCTGTTCCCACGCAGTAAGAGCTCAACAACCGCGGGATCCAACCGTGGAAGAGCAACACCAATCAGCACTGGAGTGGACACTTCAATCGATGCAATACCTAGGAGTTCAGCGGCATCTAGTGGTCGGCGAATTACTCGCATCCCAAACTGAGGAGCCTTGCGTACAAGCTCTGATTCATGCACGCACGTAGGTGCAGCAACGATGATCGGAATCTCACTCATTGCGATATTTCGCCGTAAAAGGATTGCGAAGGTAGCGGTACAAGTACGAGTGAAATATCTGCACGGGTTGCACCAATAAGTTGCGCTGCCTGCGAGTCAGCAATATCGAGCACCACTGGCAATTCACCACCCATACCGCTTGCCTCGCGATCAACATCTGCCACGAGAACATTGCTCAACACTTGGGTAGGAATTGACGAGGATGCTTCATTGACCTTCGGAGCACTTGCCCACACATCAACAACATCTCCCGCAGCAAGCCCTACAGGCACCCGCATGGGATCAACCGGGATCGTGACGAGCCTGGAATTTGACGGTACTGCCGCACCAACGGCATTGCGGGGCAAGAATCCACCATCAGCAACAGGCAGTTTCATTCGCCCCTGCGGCAATTCAGTAGTCGGCAAATACGTTGTCGCAGCTTCACCTAGCGCGACTGTCACTGCTTCAACTTCAGGCACGGCGCCAACAGGTAGATCGCGAGTGGCGCGCCAAACGGTGCTGGTTGATCCACCTGAAGACATCACGAAGGCACCAATGAACATTGCCGCGATGATGAACCCTAGGCCAACCCAGATGCGGGTATCTCGCCATTTCTTGTGCGAGGCCACCACCCCGTGCTGAAAATCATTTGCAGACCCTGACCGCCTGATTGCAAAGCTTGTCATGACTTCTCTCCTTCATCGATACCTAACGATGAGTCAAAACAAGGAGATCCGCGAATGGATATCCACAGCGAAATGGTCTGTGGATAACGACTTTTGTTTTATTGGATTCTTGGCACAATGCCGACGTGACTACTTCGCGAGCGCGATTCATTACCTTGGCCGACGTTGCCGAGATCTTGAATATTTCTGCTGCACAAAGCTATGCACTCGTGCGCAATGGTGAGCTTGCGGCCATCAAGGTTGGCGGGCGAGGCCAGTGGCGGATTGAGATGTCGCAACTGGATGCTTACATCGCCCGCATGTATGACCAAACCCAAGCCTTTGTTTGCGAGCATCCGTTTACAGCAGAAGTTGCATTCACCGACGAATAGCAGCGATCCCTTGCATTGCGATATTGCATGCGTCACCTTCACGATCTGCCATTCGCACAAAATCTGCACCCACGTAAGAAATTCGACCTCGCAACTTCCATCGATCACTGGTGGTGCACTCGATTTCTTGATTCAAGCTGTCACGCAACCACATGCGCAAGGTTCGCGAGCTTAAAGCGGGCTTTATCTGCGTCTCTGCAATTAAGCGAGTAGGTAAGCCACTTACGCGAATTATCGCGTTGAAGCTGATTGCGATTTCTTGGCGATCGATATTTGTTAATGCAATGAAATCACTGCCAATTTCGACGACATTTCCTTTGACCACTTCCCCACCGAGACACACAATCGTGATCTGGTGCGATGAAGGCTGCAAACCATCGAGTAAAGAAATTTGAGATAACTCTGATTGTGCAACAGCATCAGCGTCCGCCAGTAATGCCCATGTCTGTTCTACTTGCAACGCAGCTTGGGCCTCCTGCCACATATCCCCGGGAAATGTTTGGGTTGTGTCAAGAAAACCATGCATCGGTTTAGCCGATCGCTGCCAAGGGAACACCACAATCATGAACAGTGAAGAGCAGGTGCATGGTTTGGCAAATCCTTTGTCCACAGGGGTTCGTCGTCATCCACACCCCATTGACAGTGCGTGCATCAACAACGTAGAACTACAAACAGCACCAAACGCAAGCAAACTCAAAGATCAGGTACCCGCGAACCCCCGACCGCGGCCGAGCGGCAAGGAGCCCGCCGTGTCGACGTTGTTGGATCGCTTACCCATGCCACGTGTTGCTGACATGCGCTACGAGGGTGAGCAACTCGCATTGCCACTGGTGTGGGAAGTAGCGCCAGGAATCACAGCCGTGCCACCTATTCCTCGGCATCTGCGCTTGGTTGGGTCTGATGCACCCAGCGACGTAACGGGTTCGGATCCCAAAGCACTGCCAGGTGGGCCGCCCGTTCCTCCACCAATGTGGGTGGCACGCATGGCACGAGCAATCGCGGAAGTTGCCTCCGGTGATCGCCCGGCTCAACAACTGTCACGTTGGGTGGAAAAGCGCGAACTCGCTGTGCTTGCAGCGCGAGGCAAGGCAGCACAATTGCATCCCAGCGCCATTCACGGCAGAAATGCGCGAGCTGCAGCTCGTTCCCTTCAACAGGTACGTGCCATACGAGTGTGTCCAGTAGCGCCAGGCGTTGCTGAAACTTCAGCAGTGTTGGTTGGTGAAGGGCGCGGCAAAGCGGTAGCCATGCGTTTTGAGTCAGCCAATAATGCTTGGCAGGTAACCGCGATTGCCTTGGGTTAACCCCAAGGCAATCGACGCGAATTACGTGCGCTTGCGGTTTTCGCGCTCGAGGCGACGACGCTCTGCGCGTGATGCATTTGGATCAATCTCAACTGGCAGATCAATCGATTCATGCTCCACGCCACCATCTTCACTTGGAGCGGTGTATTCCAAATGCGTTGGGCGAGCCGGTGCAAGCCCTGGTGCAATCACTTCAGGATGTGATTCCAACACAACTTCGGCGCCGTCGGTGGTGACCTCAACCATGCCTTCGCCGGCTTCTTGAACTTCAACCTCAACATTGAAGAGGTAACCAACGGTCTCTTCCTTGATGCTGTCCATCATCGCGTTGAACAGATCGAAACCTTCGCGCTGGTATTCGATCAATGGGTCCTTTTGAGCCATGGCACGAAGACCAATACCGTCGCGCAGGTAATCCATCTCGTAAAGATGCTCACGCCACTTGCGGTCAAGAACCGAGAGAATTACGCGACGTTCAAGTTCGCGCGTGACTTCTTCGCCTAAGGATTCTTCGCGCTCGTCATATGAGGCTTCGGCATCTTCGACGAGCTCACGCACTAAGAACTCAGTGGTGAGGCTATTGCGATCTCCGCCACTGGCTTCAATGATTTCATCGATGCTGACCTGAATTGGGTAAAGAGTCTTCAGCGCCGTCCACAACTGTTCAAGATCCCAATCCTCTGGGTAGCCCACTTCAGTTGCTCCACGAACATAGCCCTCAGTGGTGTCACTGATGAACGAGCGCACCTGCTCTTCAATATCTTCGCCTTCAAGCACCCGGCGACGTTCTGCATAAATCACCAAACGTTGGCGATTCAACACATCGTCGTACTTCAACACATCCTTACGGATTTCGAAGTTACGCGCTTCAACCTGGCCTTGAGCACTGCGAATTGCATTGCTGACCATGCTTGCCTCAATTGGCACATCGTCTGGCACATTGAAGCGACGCAGGAATGCGTCAACCATGTCTGCCTTGAATAAGCGCATGAGGTCGTCTTCAAGTGACAGGTAGAACTGTGATTCGCCTGGGTCACCCTGACGTCCGGCGCGACCACGTAACTGGTTGTCAATACGGCGTGATTCGTGACGCTCTGTTCCCAGTACATACAAACCACCGGCAGCGATCACTTCATCATGCTCAGTTGCAACTGCCGCGGTGGCTTGCTCAAGCGCCCCACCCCAAGCGGCGTTGTAAGCATCGGGATCGTCAATTGGTGAAAGACCACGCTGAGCCAGAGCTGCAGCAGCCATCGTTTCTGGGTTACCACCGAGCATGATGTCGGTGCCGCGGCCTGCCATATTGGTGGAAACCGTGACAGCACCCTTACGACCTGCTTGCGCAACAATCTGGGCTTCGCGATCGTGATGCTTCGCGTTCAACACCTCATGAGGAACACCATTTTGGCGAAGCAACTTGCTCAAGTGCTCTGACTTATCAACCGAAGTCGTACCAACAAGAACTGGCTGACCCTTTGCGTGACGCTGAACGATGTCAGCAATCACTGCCTGAAGCTTGGCTTCATTTGTGCGGTAAATAACGTCGGCCTTATCAAGACGAACCATGTCGCGGTTCGTAGGAATAGGGACCACGCCAAGGTTGTAAATCTGTGAGAACTCGTTGGCTTCGGTCATTGCTGTGCCAGTCATACCTGAGAGGCGCCCGTAGAGACGGAAGAAGTTCTGCAAGGTCACCGTAGCCAGAGTCTGGTTCTCTGCCTTGATTTCGACGCCTTCTTTGGCCTCGATTGATTGGTGCAAGCCTTCGTTATAGCGACGACCAGCCAAGATACGGCCAGTGTGTTCGTCAACGATCAACACTTCGCCGTCCATCACCACGTAATCGCGGTCTTTCTTGAAGAGTTCCTTGGCGCGGATCGCGTTATTCAAGTAGCCCACGAGAGGTGTATTGACCGTGTCATAAAGATTGTCGATACCGATTTGGTCTTCAACGACATCAATCGCTGACTCATGAACGCCAACGGTCTTTTTCTTCTCGTCGATTTCATAGTCAACATCAGGCTTCAAAATGTTGGCGATCCGAGCAAACTCTGCGTACCAAGTTGTTGCTTGATCAGCAGGACCGCTAATGATCAACGGGGTGCGAGCTTCGTCAATGAGAATGGAGTCAACTTCGTCAACTACTGCGAAGTGATGACCGCGTTGCACGAGTTCTTCGCTGCTCCAAGCCATATTGTCGCGCAGGTAGTCGAAACCGAATTCGTTATTCGTACCGTAGGTGATGTCGCAGTTGTATTGAATGCGACGCTCAACTGGCGTCATGTGAGAAAGGATTACGCCGACGTCAAGCCCAAGGAACTTATGGATGCGACCCATGCGCTCTGAGTCACGCTCAGCGAGATAATCGTTGACGGTTACAACGTGCACACCCTTGCCAGCGAGTGCGTTGAGATAAGAAGGAAGGGTTGCAACCAAAGTTTTACCTTCACCGGTCTTCATCTCAGCAATGTTGCCCATGTGTAGCGCAGCGCCACCCATGATCTGAACATCGAAGTGACGCTGACCCAAGGTGCGCTTGGCCGCTTCACGAACGGTTGCGAACGCTTCTGGAAGGAGGTCATCAAGACTCTCGCCCTGGGCGTAGCGCTCTTTGTATTCGTCGGTCAGGGCGCGAAGTTCCGCATCGCTCAATGCGATGTAGTTCTCTTCAATCGCGTTGACGGCATCGGCAATGGCATGCAAACGGCGCAGGGTCTTGCCCTCGCCGGCACGCAGAAGCTTGTCGAGCATTCGCACGGTGATGCGACCTTTCCTTCGTGGAGCCCCAAGCAAGGAAGCCTGCTGGGCACTCCATCGTAGGGGACCTGCCCAGCCGGGACCTCCTGCCTGCAAGACTGCCCGCTGTGTCCTCCTCGTCGCGACCTTCGATTAGCCGGAATGCGCCGACCCTGACTGACGGCTTGGTGCTCCTGCGCCTACCAGAGGCCCACGACATCCCCACGATGACCTTGGGCGGCCAGGACCCAGAAGTGGCCCGCTGGACCAACCTGCCAAGCCCCTACACCGAGCAAGATGCTCGTGCCTGGATCATGAAAGTGACCAACCTTGTTCACTGGTGGGATGAGCCGACCTGGGTGATTGCCGATACCGATGACCGCTGGTGTGGGTCAGTTCACCTAGAACGTGAGACAGAAGGCTCGGCCCGAGTTCGGTTCCTGGTTGCCCCAGAACTTCGTGGGCGAGGGATTGCGACCCGAGCGGTGCGCCTGGCCTGCCGATGGGGATTTAGTTCCCTTCGGCTCAACGTGATTACTTGGCGAGCACTCATCGGAAATGAAGCGGCCCGAGCCGTTGCCCAAGCCTCTGGCTTCTCGGTTCACAATCAGATCATGCGTCGAGGCTTGAGCCACCGCGGTCAATTAATGGACTGCTGGTTTGCCGATCTTGTTCCCGAAGATCTCATCGAAGCAACTTCAGGGCCAGTGTGGAGCGGACCGCAGCTGACCAAGCGCGAGCGCGAAGTGCTGCATGCAATGGCTGCTGGGCTTTCCAATCGCGACATTGCTGAGACTTTGAACATCAGTGAGAACACCGTAAAGAATCATGTGCGCAGCATTCTGGAAAAGCTGCCAGCGAAATCACGCATGGAAGCCGTGGTTAAGGGCGTTCAAGAGGGAATTACCCGTCTTACCTAAGCGACCTGATCAGACAATGGCGTGCTGGCTACGCAAGCAATTGCATCCACACCAATTCCTGACTGAATTAGTGCGCGAACTCCCTCATTGACTGTTGCACCAGTGGTGACAATGTCGTCAACAACGATCACTCGCGAAGGCATCACCCTCGAATCACGAACACCGAAGGTTCCAGCGATGTCTCGCCGTTCTCGAAGAGAGCGCCCTGCATTGCGCTTGGTTTCAATCTCCCGAATAAGCAATGACCGAGCAACGCAAGGAATTCCGCGCACAGAAACCTGAGCAGCTGCATCTGCAGCAATCTCCATAACTGTGTCACGGCCTCGCTTGCGTAAGGACGATCGATGAGCAGGAATGGGAACAAGAACGACTGGACGCGCACAAGAACTTGAAACAGATGCTGACCACACTGCACGCGCAAGAAGCAATCCAAGATCTGAAGTGAGTGCCCGAGCACCATGATCCTTGTGCGCATTAATCATTTCTCGCACGGTTGTTTCATATGAAGCGCCAAACCAAAGCTCATGATGAAACTCACGCTGTTCGGCAGTCGGAGGAATCAATAACGCACACGGTTCGCAGATCAACGAACCTGGTCGATCGCAATGCACGCATGCGCGTGAGAGCACGACATCGAGGCAGTCATTTGCAAAGTTGCGTACTAACTCATGGGTGCGAACAAGCATGAACGATGATCAGATATCACAACAGTAAATTCAATTCACTTGCTTTTGCCTGTGGAAAACTTGCAGCTTGCCAAGGAGTTATACACAGAAATTCAATTGCCATTGCATGGAGTTAACCGCGCTGTGCTCATCGCAGTTGCATCTGCTCCTCCGAACCAATTTTCAGGAGGTGGTTACTGGGAGGCGATGCGAGGATCAATGAGCGGATGGTTCGAGATTCGCCTCAGTGGCCCAAAGAGACATCACTACAGACTATTTTGCTTGCTTGATTACGAAGGCATAGGGCAGACAATGCCTTTACTCGTTGTTATCGATGGGCGAGACAAACCGTTTCGGACGAAACTGAGTGAAAGAGAGTATCGCCAGATCCGCAACCTTGGCGTGGAATATTTCAACCAAAACCCACGCTCGATTATTTAGGAATGCAAAGGCGAAAGTGATCGGTTTTGAAAAACCTCAAGTTGACGAACCAGTCTTTTAACATCTCTCACTTGCCCGCTCCTCAAAGGTTCAGCGATCGCGCGCTCATCTGCGGTATCGAATGGTTCGAGAGTCACCCTCATCCCAAGTGCCGCAGCAATTTGTGACAGCGTTGCAAGCGTCGGATTTGGTTGTTCAACTGAAAACATCCGACGCATCGCTGCCGGCTCCACTTGCACGGCTCGAGCGAGCTCTGCCTTGGACAGTCCAAGAGTAGTGCGCGCGGATTCGAGTGCGTTCATAACAGAATCGATAGTGGCGATCCGAATGGTTTCCGCAACGTACTCACGCACAAACTCTGGATCTTGCAGGTCTTGCTCTAAGTCTTTCCAGAAAACTCGACTATTAGTCATCACTTCCTCCTCATAAACCGTAACATATTTATTACGGCATCGGAAGTGCTGAATTAGCTCGGGTAAGACGGCGACCAAGCGTTTAACCGAGAAGACCAAGCACCCGCATCAAACTGATAGATCAGGCCGTCCTTAGCCGAGACCAACACTGGTAAACCAGGTGCAGCAGCAATAGCGTCCGGCTTATCTGGGCCTCCTTGGGGTACGAGTGTGCCCAGAGCTAAGTCCACGTCGAAGGCTTGTAGCGCACCTGGACCATTGCGCCCGATGAACGCCAAGGAATTCGCGCTCGACCAATCCACATCAATAACTGAGCCCACTGACCCGGCAATCCGGATAGGCCCAGTAAGTGCTCGCTTACCTGTATCAATGGCTTGTTCAATGCGTGCTAAATACAGCGCGCTTGTCTTGCCACGTTGGACGATAAGCGCGACTCGCGTGCCATCACGAGAAGGCACTGCCTTCACCACACTGGCTCCAACAGGCAGACCAATTGTGCGAATTGATTTCAATGGACCTGGCGCATCCCACACCTGTAAGCCACCATTGACATCGCGCATCCACAAACCACCAAGAGGGTCAAATTCAATCCACTGAATCACCTGAGTGATGGGCAACTTTGACCATGTTGGATTTGAATCCAACGGAGTACTCCACACACGGCCGAGCACATCGAGCCCTGCAAGCATCCCCGAACTCTTATTTGTGACTACTTGAGTGAATGCAGAGTTCGCAACTGGTGGAACACCCGCCAAGCGACTCGTGCCAATGCGAGTGAGTTGGTAAACACCCGTCCATTTCGAAACGATCGCTTGCGTTCCTTGTGCAAGACCAGACGGATCAATTTCAGGCCATTGATCGCGAGGTATTGGATTGGGCACACCTTGGACGGACAGCGCCTGACCACCTGCAGTGATCGTGACTGCACGGATCTCAGGCACTTGGCGAAGAGTCCAAACAATCTGTTGAGCCATCTCACGGCGAACTGCATCATTTGCGAAGCTCGCATCAGCAGTGAGATCCACCGTTGCCACACCATTTTCAATCGGTACTCGATTAAAATTCAGGCCCACACCAAAAGGAAATGCATCCTTGACCGCTGGCGCCAACCACTCACTTGGCCCAGCAAGCAACGCCTGCATGAGACCTGCAGCCAAACCATCACCCGGAACGGCGATCATGCGCGAATCCGGAACCAAGGTGCTGAACTGAGGATTAAAGAAGTAGACAGAAAGATCGCGATAGGCACGCTGCACGTCTACCGTTGAAAGCTCTAACCCTTGAGGCAGTGCGGCAATGCGCCATTCGCCATTGTCGCGAACAAGTGAGAACTTTGCATTGAGCTGCTTTCCATTTTGGTTAATCGAGTAGTTGCCACTCTTGGAGATTTGACCTTCTAGTTGGGCATTGAAGACGACTGTTGTGCCAACCGACGTGAGCTCTGGGGTGCCCTTAAACACTTGAACTCCGGACTTTGGTTCCCACGCCGCTGCAGCTTCTGACGTCAAATACATCCGAGCAACGGAGTGATCCGACTCTGAAGCAGCTGAGGCATCCAAAAAACCTTGCACAAGTTGCGTAGCGGTCATATTTCGCCGTGGCGCTTGAGGAATGACACGAATGAATTGATCATCTGAGTCTGCGCCGCTGGCATTGCCCTGTTGCACGGAACTGGAGGTCGGAACCTGCGCAGTTAACGACCACGGCAGCAGGCCACAGCCGGACAGCAGCAATGAACTCGCGAATGCACCCACAATCAGAAGTTGTTTACGCATCACTGACCTGCCTTAGGGCCGAAGCGATACGCATCTGCAGGTGGCAGGCGCACTTCTTCAAGGCGAACACCAGTAGTCGTCGTTGCGCTTACTGAGTCGTCATCCTCAAATCCCGCAGGAATGAGTGGCAGTGGCGAATGCGACAGCGGTTCATTTGGCACCAAAGGAATGGTCAAGCGGAAGCAGGTTCCCTGACCTGGCTGACCCCAGGCCTCCAGCCAACCGCCATGAAGTCGGGCATCTTCGAAAGCAATGGAGAGCCCAAGGCCTGTGCCGCCGGTCGTGCGAGCACGCGCAGCATCAGCGCGCCAGAATCGATTGAACACAAGTGTTGCTTCGCCTGGGCGTAGCCCAACTCCGTGATCGCGAACAGTGATCGCAGCAGCTTCCGCATCCACGGCAATGGACACTTCAATGCTTTTGCCTTCACCATGCTCGATCGCATTTTCAAGCAAGTTGCGGACCACACGATAGATACGCCGTCGATCACCAGTCATTGCAGTGGTTTCAGATTTGATCAGCAACTCCATTGGAGTTCCCGCTCGCGATGCAAGTGGTTCAGCAATTTCAATTGCGCGAGTAATCAAATCTTCAAGTTCAAAAGTTTCAAGCTCAAGAACTGCAACACCTGCATCGAAACGTGAAATTTCAAGAAGGTCAGTCAGCATTTCTTCGAATCGATCGAGCTGAGTTTGCAAAAGTTCTGCCGCGCGAGCGGTCGTGGGATCGAAATCCTCGCGATTCTCGAACATCAGGTCCGCAGCCATGCGGATAGTGGTCAGTGGCGTACGCAGTTCATGCGATACGTCAGACACGAAGCGCTGCTGCACTCGTGATAGCTCTTCGAGTTGGCCAATCTGCTGCTGCAAACTGGCAGCCATGTCATTGAAGGTTGTCGCTAACTGAGCAAGGTCATCCTCACCGCGCACCGGCATTCGCTCTGATAAATGGCCATCTGCGAGCAATGTCGCGGTGTGCGCTGCTCGCCGAACTGGGTTCACTACAACCCGTGTGACGATTCGCGCGATGATGGTGAGCAACAACAGCAGCAAGGCGCCTGTGACTAATACCGATGAACGAACAAGATCAAGGGTTTGTTGTTCTTGCGTCAGTGGGAAGAGATAGAAGAGGTCGTACTCTCCCAACGATGGGATGCGCAGCGGCGACCCCACGATTAATCCAGGAACAGTGGTGCCATCGATGTAGTTGATGGGTGCATAAGCCCACGATTGAGTACGGGTTTCTGCAATTGCTATTCGTAGGCCTGGATCAATACTTGAAGTGGAAACAAGGTTGGTGCCACGCTCTGGAAGTAGCTGACCAGGAACAGCGGCAAGTAACAACACATCGAATTGCGCTGGTGAACCGCTGCGCGAGGCGAGGTTTGCCACCACCGCATCGACAAGCCGTGCAGGTGATGGCGCAGTTGGAGCAGCATCGGCTGCTTCAACTACCCGCTGCGCCTCAATATGCCCAGCTGAGGCTTCTGAAAGCGATGACTGTTCTTTGGTACTCATCAATCCCGTTGAAACCTTGCTGAGCAGGGAGAAACCTAAAACAGTGAGCACGATGACCGAAGCCGCGAAGGTGAGTGCGGTGATGCGCAACAGCAATGACTTGCGCCACCGGCTTCGCATCCATCGAAATGGCGGTGCGGCCCATTGCAGATGACCGGTAATGCGATGCCACACATCAAAGTGCGAGATCAAGCCGGCCCTGCTTTATAACCAATGCCACGGATCGTCAGCACATACACCGGATTTTCCGGATCATGCTCAACCTTTGATCGCAAACGCTGAACGTGAACATTCACTAAGCGAGTATCGGCTGCATTCTGATATCCCCAAACATCATGAAGTAACTCTTGACGGGTGAACACCTGATCTGGCTTGCGTGCCATGCAGGCAAGAAGATCAAATTCAAGTGGCGTCAGTGACAACACTTCGCCTGCACGGGTGACTTTGTGCGCTTTGACATCAATCACCAAATCGCCAATAGCTAGCTCTGCTGCCGGAATGACTTCAACATGGCGCACGCGCACGCGTAAACGAGCTACGAGTTCCTTGGGCTTGAATGGCTTGACAATGTAATCATCGGCTCCAGATTCCAAGCCCTCAACAACTTCAGTCGTGTCGGTACGCGCAGTAAGCATCACAATTGGAACGCCGGATTCTTTGCGAATTGCTCGACAAATCGCAATGCCATTCATGCCTGGCAGCATCACATCGAGCAGCACCACATCTGGCGCAACCGCGTGAAATGCGTCAAGTGCCTTTGCTCCATCACCGCAGAAGTAAGGCGTGAAGCCCTCTTGGCGCAACACGATGCCCAACATCTCGGCAAGTGCTGCATCGTCATCAACAACGAGCACTTTCCCGAGCGAGCCTTGTGGTGCGACAGGAGTCATGACTCCATCGTGCCACCTCAACTCAACCAAGCCCAGAGCTAGGGGCTGACTGCTCCCGAATCGTTACGGATCACCCCAAAACTGCCCCACTTGCCCTCTCAAGCGGATAACCTGCCGAAATCCACGAGGGAGGCACGTGAGTCGGATGGCAGCTAAACGAGATCGCAACGCAGCGTCACGCAACCAACGCAATCAGGTGCGTCGACGCATCACCTTTGTGGTGCTCACTGTTCTCCCCTTAATTATTGGAATGTTCTGGTTTGCCCAGTCCAATAAGACCATCGACACTATCCATGGCTATGAAAAGCAAAGCCTGCTCCTGAAGGACGTTGAGGCCAATCGCGATGCGCTTCGCTTCCAACTCACTGCTGCCGAAGCGAACTACGTTCCCGATGCCGGACAGCACTTACAGTCATCCCTCGATAACTTGGATCCAGGATTCACTGAAGCCTTCGGAAAGATCACAACGCAGCATGCAGCGGGCTTTGAAGAGATGCAAGCAGCGATGTTGATCTATACCAACGTTGCTCAGAAGGCGGTCAATGCGGCGCTCGCCCGCCCAAACAACGGCAGCGCAGTGACAGCAGTGCTCAACACCAAGGAATACAAACTAGCTGACACTGACTTTGGTAATTCAATTGCTGCAGCTCACCTTGGTGGAGACCTCTCGACCAAAAAAGCTAATGACAACTGGAAGGTTCTCGTTGTTGCTGAACTTGCGATCACCATCTTTGTCACGATCTTGATCGGTACATTCTCATTAATGACCGAACGGGCTATAAACCGCGCCAATGCCAGCGAAAAAGCTCGTAAACAAGATCGCAATAATCTTGATACTGAACCGTTTACCCAGATCGCATCCTCAATGGATGAAGGCATCATGATTGTGTCGAACGAAAACGCAATCGTGATGGCCAACCCTGCGGCTCAGGCCATGCTGGGCATGGAAGCACGCATCGGTTCGACTTTTGATGCGAATCAAAACATCCCAGGCAAGAGCATCACCACTGCCAAGGCGAAAGCTGGCGGGAAGAACGTATCCATCGTGACGATAAAAGAATCATGAAGCGCATCTCTAGCGCAGCAATTGCAGCACTTCTCGCACTTTCTGTGACTTCACTTGCAGCAGCGCCCGCTCACGCAGCATCAAGCCCAGTCCCGGGCAGGTTCTGCAAGGTTGCTGACGTAGGTAAGAAGATCAACACAACTAAGTACGGGATTGTCGTGTGCAAAAAAGAAGGATCGCGCGCCCGTTGGAAGTGAGCGCGCGATCCTTGAAGTAAAACGATTAAGCGCGAACGCCCCACTTGCTTAAACGAAGGTCGTAGAAGAGCGCACGGTTGCACACTGCGCCACCTTTGCCACCGTTCATCCACTGTGCCCATGAAGTTCCCCAACCGCCGCTTGAAACGCCGGCCCAGTTCAAGGTTGCATCGACGATTGAAGAGCACTTGCCGTCTGCGGGCATGCCAACCTGCTGCATAACGTCTGCTGGTGCTGAGACAGTTGAGCGCACTGACGAAGATCCGCCGCCGCCACCACCGCTTGTAACAGTAAATGCATAGCGGTAAATACGGTTGTTCGAGATGATGATGGTTTCACTGCCCGTTGTGGCCATCGTGACCGTGAGTGTTGCTCCAGCGGCCAGAGTTGTTGGGTTTGAACTAGGTGAATCTGCACCATTGGATGACGTCCATGTGACCACGCTTGCGGTGCCCGATGAGCTGACAGCGCAAGTGCCCGCTCCTGAGTTCAGGATGGTGAACGTACCTCCAACAGCGCTACTAGCGCTAACGTTGACAGCAGGTTGCCCGGTCGTCAGGCAATCCAGGGAAAAATTTCCACCTCAAAATGGCGGTTTTCCTTCACGCCATTCAGGCCCGCAACATGAGTGTGGCCCGCCTCAGTAACTGAGGCGGGCCACACTGTTCGTTTAGTGCTTAGTAGCGGTAATGCTCCGGCTTGTAAGGGCCAGCAACATCCACACCGAGGTACTCGGCCTGCTGCTTGGTGAGCTCAGTCAAACCAACACCGAGCGCATCAAGGTGAAGGCGCGCAACCATTTCATCTAGGTGCTTAGGAAGCACGTACACACCAAGTGGGTACTGATCAAGCTTGGTGAAGAGCTCGATCTGAGCAAGCACCTGGTTGGTGAACGAGTTACTCATCACGAATGATGGGTGACCAGTTGCGTTACCAAGGTTCATCAAGCGACCTTCAGACAACATGATGATGGTGTGACCATCTGGGAAGGTCCACTCGTCAACCTGAGGCTTGATGGTCTTGCGCACGATGCCTGGGATTGCAGTCAAGCCAGCGATGTCGATTTCATTGTCGAAGTGACCAATGTTGGCAACGATTGCCTGGTGCTTCATGTTTGCCATGTGATCCTTGTTGATCACGTCGTAGCAACCGGTGGCAGTGATGAAGATGTCAGCAAGGCCGATTACATCTTCAAGACGTGAAACCTGGTAGCCATCCATTGCAGCCTGAAGCGCACAGATTGGATCAACTTCAGTCACAATCACGCGAGCACCCTGACCACGAAGTGAGTCAGCAGAACCCTTACCGACGTCGCCGAAGCCACAGACAACAGCAACCTTGCCGCCGATCATGACGTCAGTTGCGCGGTTGAGTCCGTCGATCAATGAGTGACGGCAGCCGTACTTGTTGTCGAACTTGCTCTTGGTAACAGAGTCGTTGACGTTGATCGCTGGGAACATCAATGAGCCTTCGCGCATCATTTCGTACAAGCGATGCACACCGGTGGTGGTTTCTTCGGTTACACCCTTGATGCCTGCGCCAATGACGGTCCAGCGAGTTGGATCTTCGGTGAGTGAACGGCGAAGCACTTCGAGAACTACTGCGTATTCCTCTGAAGTGTTTGCATCGGGCGTTGGAACCAAGCCAGCTGCTTCGAACTCTGTGCCCTTATGCACGAGCATCGTTGCGTCGCCACCATCGTCAAGGATCATGTTTGGACCCTTGCCATCTGGCCACATCAGGATCTGCTCAGTGCACCACCAGTATTCCTCGAGTGATTCACCCTTCCAGGCGAACACTGGAACACCGTTTGGCTTATCAACGGTGCCATCGCGGCCAACAACGATTGCTGCGGCTGCGTGATCTTGGGTTGAGAAAATGTTGCATGAAGCCCAGCGCACGTCAGCACCGAGATCAACAAGGGTCTCGATCAATACTGCGGTCTGGATAGTCATATGAAGTGATCCGGTGATGCGAGCGCCCTTCAGCGGCTTGCTTTCACCGAACTGCTTGCGCATTGCCATCAGGCCTGGCATTTCATGCTCAGCAAGGCGGATTTCGTCGCGGCCAAATGCGGCCAAGTTCAGATCGGCAACCTTGAAATCAGGGGTGCCATCGGCTTTGAACACAGACATCTATGTCTCCTCGTGAATGGTTCGGAAATTGGGCTGTGAACGTCACGAGGCTTCGTTGGTTCGACTAGAGAATTGTGCCAGACGAAGGCCCATTCCTCCCAATCCGACGCACGTAATTCAACCCAAAACACCCCACATCGCGTGGATAACGCCCGCAATTAGCCTCTAAATAGCCTTCGATTCATCGTCTTGAAGTATCCCTTTTTCAATGCTCGCTCAGCACTGCTTGTCGCTGTTGAAAAGAAATCTCGCTCGGAACTCGATAGCCCAATCGATTCGATCTTCTTGTGTAGCAACGCGAGTGTGCAGCACAAGTCTGCTGCCTGGAAGAGGGTGTAACGCGATGGAACAACCTTTCGCACTTCAACATTTGTCAAATGAGCATTGAAGACGCTGTTGACGATATTCGTTAATTCCTTTTGACCGTTGTCGTAATAAATGACGACTCTGTCCCATTCGCTGAAGTACTTGCGTTGGCTTTGAATCATTGATCCCAACTCGCGAGATATCGCACTGATGAGACCATCAGAGTTCATCAACTCTCGCTTTGAGAACACAAATGAATGGTGAGTTACTTCCGATAAGCGCACAAAGTCGACAAGAACACGGAAGATAGATCTGCGAGCCGACACATCGAGCCAGCGATAGTCACGCTCCCTGCGTATTAGTGGAGCAGTATGAATTGCATGGTCCGCAGGAAAGCCGCGATCCTTCAGTGCCTTATGAATAACCGCTAGGTGACTTGAAATGTCATCGCTTTGATCATGAAACACGAGACTGAGAATGTAAAACGGCGAATGAACCTGAAACGCGCCGAAGTCCCCCGACTCGTCAATGAAGATACTCAGTTCACGCATGAGCGCCCCCGCAAATGCAATTAGGCGGGGGATATCCCCGCCTAAAGGGTGGACCAGGGCCTTACGGCCAGCCCAGCATTAGCAGATTATCACGGCATTTAGCCGGTGTGAAGGTTTAGCAAGACGGAAGGCGCGTAGCCAACCAACCCACGATTGCATCAAGCCCAATGCGCTCTTGTTGCATGGTGTCGCGCTCACGCACAGTAACCGCCTGATCATCAAGGGTGTCGAAGTCGACCGTTACACAGAACGGCGTTCCGATTTCATCTTGACGGCGGTAACGGCGGCCAATGGCACCAGCATCGTCGAACTCAACATTCCAACGCTTGCGCAATTCAGCTGCAAGATCCTTGGCCTTTGGTGAAAGGTCAGCGTTACGCGAGAGCGGCAACACCGCGACCTTCACTGGAGCAAGACGCGGATCGAAACGCAGCACCGTGCGGGTATCAACGCCACCCTTTGAGTTAGGTGCCTGATCTTCGTCGTAGGCATCAAGCAAGAACGCCAACACAGCACGCGTCAAACCTGCGGCAGGTTCAATCACGTACGGAGTCCAGCGCTCGTTAGCTTCTTGATCGAAGTAAGAAAGATCAGTGCCTGAATGCTGACCATGGGTGGTGAGGTCAAAGTCAGTGCGGTTCGCAATGCCTTCAAGTTCAGCCCATTCAGATCCTGCAAAACGGAAGCGGTACTCAATATCCACCGTGCGCTTTGAGTAATGCGAAAGCTTTTCCTTTGGATGTTCAAAGAAGCGCATGTTTTCTGGGTTCAAACCAAGATCGACATACCAATCCCAGCGCGCTTGCATCCAATATTCCTGCCACTCTTCGTCAGTTCCTGGCTTGACGAAGAATTCCATTTCCATCTGCTCGAATTCGCGTGTACGGAAAATGAAGTTGCCTGGCGTAATTTCATTACGGAAGCTCTTGCCAGTTTGACCAATGCCAAATGGTGGCTTCTTGCGAGCTGCATTCATCACGTTCAAGTAGTTAACGAAGATGCCTTGCGCGGTTTCTGGGCGCAGGTAGTGAATTGCACCCGCATCTTCAACTGGGCCAACAGCGGTGCGCAGCATGCCGTTGAAGTCGCGAGGTTCGGTGAACTCACCCTTATTGCCACAGTTGGCACAGGTGATGTCGGCGAGGCCATTTGCTGGTGACTTGCCGTGCTTGTCTTCATATTGCTCGATCAACTGATCGGCACGCCAGCGGCGGTTGCACTTCTTGCACTCGGTCAGCGGATCAACGAAAGCGTTGACGTGACCTGATGCTTCCCACACTTGAGGAGCCAAGATGATCGAGGAATCAAGACCAACAACATCCTCGCGACCGCGAACCATGTATTGCCACCACTGACGTCGCACGTTGTCTTTGAGCTCAACGCCATTGGGGCCGTAATCCCAAGCGGAGCGGGTGCCGCCATAAATTTCTGAGGACGGGAAGACGAATCCACGTCGCTTACAAAGGTTGACTACTGCATCTACACGATCGGCGGCCATGAGGCGCTCCTTATCCGGGGCGCCCTTGGCGCTCCAATCCGGCTGGTTGTCGGCGGGTGCGGCGAGTCTACGAGGCTAGCTAAGAATTGGTGGAACCACCGGGGCTGATGCGTGTCCTAACCCGATCTGATCAGCATCAGCAGCGCGCCCTGATGTCACATCACTGGTCTGACCATTAGCAATTACCTGCACAGCTTCATAGGCAGAGGATTCGTCTATTGCTGTGCTCAACAGCGGGATGGCCGACATCTTCACTTCAAAACGAGAAAGTGCTCGTCGGTAGGAACCCACGTTGACCCAACGTGTGGTGATCATGCGTAATTCAGCTTCATCGGTGGACTGGGCAATGAGCCCGTCAATGAATCCCACGCTTTCGGCCAGGGTGGCCAGTGCAACTCGAGAGTCCTGCGCAAATTGCTCAGCTTGGTGTTCTGCCACCCGAAAGCGGTTCATCACCACCAGAATGGGCGCACTAGAGTCACTCACGAATTGATCCACCCCTCGACGCTATCGCGTGGGGCATGTATCGGAGGAATCATGGCCAAGCCTTCAAGCAACCTGCCTAAGGGTGTTCGTGGCCCAAGTACTCCAGGCCGCGCCGCGATGGAGCGCAAATCCTTACCGCTGATGATCATGCTGACCCGCATGCCCAAGTGGATCATCGTGGTGTTGATGGCGGCCTTCCTCTTCTTAGGCTTGATCCAGACTGGCGATCTGGCTTGGCTCGGCGGAATCTTTCTTTCCATCGTGACACTGTTTTTGGCATGGTTGCTCGTGCTGGCTTGGCCGGTGTTGCCAGGGCAAGCACGTTTTATTCGCCTCGTCGTGGTGCTTGCCGCCGCAGGCATCACGGTGTTCAAATTCATGGGCAACTTCTAAACTGAAATTGACAATCGTTTTCATTAAGGCCTAAATTGGCGGGATGCGAAACCGCGTCCTCCTTGGAGCCAGTGCCCTACTGCTAGGTCTACCCCTCGTTGCCGCCTGCTCTTCATCAGATACGTCTGCCTCGTCAACGACTGGCAAGGTCAACGTTGTCGCCGCCTTTTATCCATTGCAATACGCAGCCTCACAGGTTGGTGGCTCAGCAGTTTCCGTTACCAACCTGACCGCGCCCGGCGTTGAACCGCACGATCTAGAACTCAGCGCCGCACAGGTGGCTGAAATTTCATCGGCAGATCTCGTGCTGTACGTCAAAGGATTCCAACCAGCAGTTGACGACGCTGTTGCGCAGCAAGCAGCAAATCGATCCATAGATGTCACAGCAGATATCGCGATGTTGACTGGCGATGAGGGCGCGGACCCGCACGTGTGGTTAGACCCCGCCAATATGTCGGCAATTGGCAAGACCATCGCAGCGCGACTCACCTCTATTGATCCGGCCGCTACCTCCACCTTCACTTCAGGTTCCGCGGCATTAACCACAGCAATGACCGCACTTACTCGTGATTACAAGACCGCACTGGGCAAGTGTGCATCTGACAAGCTCGTGGTGTCACATGATGCTTTCGGTTACTTGGCCAAAGCATTTGGCTTTACCCAGATTGGTATCTCAGGCCTGAACCCTGAAGCAGAACCAAGCCCTGCACGTATGCGTGAAGTTGCTGCGGCCGTGCGCGATAACAAGGTCACCACCATTTATTACGAAACACTCGTTGACCCAAAGGTCGCAGAAACAATTGCCGCGGAAACAGGCGCAAAAGCTGCAATGCTTGATCCACTTGAAGGATTAGTCGCTGGCGCCACCGGCGATTACGTCAGTGTCATGAAGGAAAACTTGGCCACCCTCAAAGTTGGGCAGCAGTGTTCATGAATCAACCCATCATTTCCATTGAGCGCCTCTGCGTTGAATTCGACGGTGAGCACGTCCTTGAAGATGTCACCCTTGATTTCCATGCGGGCGAATTCATTGCATTGCTTGGCCCCAACGGCAGTGGCAAAACCACCTTGGTGCGCACCATCTTGGGCCTACAGCAGATCGATCACGGCAAAGTTTCACTGTTCGGAATCCCGGTGCGCCGCTTCAAAGACTGGCAACGCCTTGCGTTAGTTCCACAGCGCCTGCCAGGGGCCAGCAGCATTCCGGTTTCCGTTTGGGAAACCGTGATGAGCGGCAACATTCGCCCACGTAATCGCTGGCGCCCATTTTCACGAACTGAAAAGCAGGCGGCTACTGATGCACTCACCGCGGTCGACCTTCTCAGTCGTCGACACGATCGACTCGACACACTTTCTGGTGGTCAACAACGTCGCGTACTTGTCGCACGAGCTTTGGCGACAAACGCCGATGTGTTAGTGATGGATGAACCAACGGCAGGCTTGGACAAAGCAAACGTCGCAGCACTTATTGCGATACTTGCTGCACTCAAAGCTGCAGGGAAAACCATCATCATCGTGACCCATGAATGTGATGACATCGAACACCTGGTGACCCGCGCAATCGTGTTAGGTGCCAGCAAGCATCACTCTGTTGGTTACGACGGCCCTCCCCCAGTGCCAAATGCATTCGCGCACGATCATCACCATCATCACGATGCGATCATTGATCAAGCACCGCCAGTGGTGGGAATGCAGCCATGATTTCATTTCTCGAATATGACTTTATGCAGCGCGCGCTCATTGCAGCCGCACTCGTTGGCCTAATTGCGCCACTCATTGGCGTGTTTCTCGTGCAGCGTCGCTTGGCACTCCTTGGTGACGGCATGGGCCACGTCGCACTCATGGGCGTTGGCTTAGCGTTCTTGCTTGGCACTGCACCTGTCCCCACTGCAATGGTCACCGCAGCCCTTGGCGCCTTTCTCATTGAGTTCATTCGCAACCGCAGCCGCACTGCCGGAGACGTTGCACTCGCTCTGCTTTTCTACGGTGGTATCGCCGGCGGCGTGTTGTTCGCGAGCCTTGCTCCAGGTAAAGCATCTTCGTCACTGAACTCCTATCTCTTCGGCTCCCTTTCAACGGTTGCAGCCAGCGACATCTGGGCGTTGATTGCACTTGCTGTGACAGTCCTTGTGATTTTGGCAATCTTTGGTCGCGAACTTTTCGCGGTGAGCCTTGATCCAGATATTGCGCAAGTGCAAGGCATCAAGGTTCGCGTGATGAGCACACTCATGGCTGTGCTTGCTGCAATCGTCGTGGTTGTTGGTATGCGCGTTGTTGGCTTACTGCTCGTCAGCGCAATCATGATCGTTCCGGTTGCAGCAGCACAGCAACTGACTCGATCATTTCGATCAACTGCCGTGATCGCAGTGGTCATCGGCTTGATTGCCAGCATCGCCGGCCTTGCTGGCTCTTTCTACATTGAAGTGCCACCAGGCCCAGCAATCGTGATCTTGGCCCTTGCCTGCTTCGCAGTGTTGGCACTCATTGCTGTTCCTATTCGTCGACGCCGTAAGGAATTGGCATGAGTGTCCCGCAGCGTCAAACCAAGCAACGCACGGCAGTTGCCGAACTCCTCACTGACCTTGATGACTTTCGATCTGCTCAACAAATTCACGATGAGTTACGAGGGCGCGGCGAATCTATTGGCTTAACCACCGTGTATCGCGCCTTGCAATCACTGGCCGATGCCGGTGAGGTTGATTCCATCACGAGCGATGATGGCGAGGCGGTGTATCGCAAATGCAGCAACGTGCATCACCACCATTTAGTGTGCCGTCAATGTGGCAAAACCGTTGAAATTACCGGACCAACAGTTGAGCGTTGGGCTGACGAAGTGGCATCTACCCATGGATTTACTGAAGTAAGCCACACTATGGAACTCTTTGGGCTCTGCGCCCAATGCTCGCGCTAGTTTTGCCGCTGTTACTTCGGCGGCAGGTGATTTGGCACTGCACCGCCATAACGACGGTCACGTGAAGCAAACACTTCACACGCATGCCACAGGTGGCGCCGATCAAAATCAGGCCACAGGGTGTCAAGGAATACCAGTTCTGCATACGCAGATTGCCACAACAGGAAATTACTGGTGCGTTGCTCACCCGAAGATCTCACGAAGAGATCAACATCTGGCATATCCGGCTCATCTAGATAGCGATGAAACATTCGCTCGTCGATTTTTTCCGGATTGAGTTTTCCTGACTTCACATCGCGCGCCATTGCGGCTGCAGCATCGGCTATTTCAGCACGGCCGCCGTAATTCACACACATGGTCAACGTCAACTTCTTGTTCTTTGCTGTGAGTGCTTCAGCTTCTTCAAGTTCCTTGATCACACTGGCCCACAGTTTCGGCCGGCGCCCAGCCCAACGAATACGCACGCCCATCTCATTCATTTCATCGCGACGGCGGCGAATCACATCACGGTTGAAGCCCATCAGGAAACGCACCTCTTCAGGTGATCGCTTCCAATTCTCAGTTGAGAAGGCATAGGCAGAAATATGACCAATGCCAAGTTCCAAAGCACCATGCACACAATCAAGAAGCGCTGCTTCACCTTGTTCGTGCCCAGCCGTGCGCGGCAATCCGCGCTCCTTAGCCCAACGACCATTGCCGTCCATGACAATCGCTACGTGCTTAGGAATTAACTCTGACTGCAACTTCGGTGGCTTCACACCCGTTGGATGCTCAGGTGGCAGGCGTAACTGCTTCTTCATGAACCAAGCTTTCGATCGTCACGGTCAACAAGGGGCAATGATCTCAAGCCACGCTCAAGGTGCCACTGCAGGAAGGCTGCCACAAGTCCGCTGGCTTCGCGACGTTCTCTCACTTCGCTGGAATCAGCAACGGACCAGTCTCCACTCAGCAATGCAGCAAGAAGAGCCACGGCAGCAATGGAAGGGGTAGCCGAGCCTGGCGGGCGACACTCACTACACACCATGCCGCCGCCGGTGACCGAAAAGGCTCGATGCGGCCCAGCGGTTCCACAACGTGCGCATTCGTCAAAGGATGGTGACCAACCGGCAATTGAGAGCGAGCGAAGGAGGTAGGCATCCAAGATCAATGGTGCATCGTGTTCACCGGAAACAAGGGATCGCAGTCCTGAAAGCAAGAGCACGTATTGCTGCACCGACGGCTCTCGTTCGACAGGAGTTAAGCGCTCTGCTGTTTCCACCATCGCATTGGCCGTGGTCCATCGCCCGTAATCGCTGGTGAGATGCGCTCCATGCGGATCGATGATTTCTACCTGCGAAATATTGTCGAGGTTGCGACCTTCATAGAACTGCACGTCAACATGACTAAAGGGTTCAAGGCGAGCACCAATTCGACTTGAAGTTTTACGCACTCCTCGCGCAACTGCGCGGACTCGACCGTTGTTTCTGGTTAAGAGCGTGACAATGCGATCGGCTTCACCCAGTTTTTGGGTGCGCAGCACGATGGCTTCGTCACGATAAAGCGGCACAGGACATTGTGTTCTGACAAGTTCCCCTCACAGGGCTGCCACGCCTAGGTTGCTCTTAGAACCCAAGCTTTCGCAGCTGCTTTGGATTCTTTTGCCAATCCTTAGCCACCTTCACCCGAATATTGAGATACACGGGCATGCCTACTAAATGCTCAATGCCTTGTCGCGACTTCGCACCAACATGCTTCAAACGAGATCCACCCTTACCGATGATGATGCCCTTTTGACTATCGCGCTCAACGAAGAGATTCGCGTGAATATCCATCATTGGTTTATCCGCCGGGCGATCTTCGCGCTCACTCATTTCCTCAATCGTGACAGCAATGGAGTGTGGCAATTCGTCTTCCACACCTTCAAGTGCTGCTTCACGAATGAGCTCGGCAATCATGATTTCTAGCGGCTCATCAGTGACTTCACCGTCGATATAAAGATCTGGCCCAACCGGCAACAGTTTGGTGAAAACTGCCACTAGTTCGTCAATGTTTTCACCATTATTTGACGACACCGGAATAATCGAAGCCCAGGAAACCCCGAGCTGTTCACCCAAGAGTTGCGCATCCAATAAACGCTCCGCCAAAGCTTCACGATTGACCTTGTCCGCCTTGGTCACGATCACCACGATTGGCTTGTTACCAAGCTCCACGATCTGGCCAGCAATGAATCGATCGCCCGGCCCAATCTGTTCGTCAGCTGGCAAGCACAAACCAATTGCATCAACTGTTGCCCAAGTTTCGCGAACCTGATCATTGAGGCGCTCGCCCAAAAGCGTGCGCGGGCGATGTAAGCCCGGTGTATCAACCAAAATCAATTGCGCATCTTCAGTAGTGAGAATGCCTCGAATGATGCGACGCGTGGTTTGCGGCCGCGAAGACATGATCGCGATCTTTTGACCAATGATGCGGTTGGTCAGCGTTGACTTGCCTACGTTTGGGCGGCCAACGATCGAAACAAACCCACTGTGATGCTCCATTACGACTCCCGCCGCTCTTGAACGGAGCCGTCAGGTGCACACAGCAACACCGGGACTCCGTTTCCACCAAGATCAACGACACAAGCCGCATCGATATCTGTTCCGCCTACAACAACCGCACATTCCAGACCAGTTGCGCCAGCGGCTATTGCCTGTGCGACTGCTAACTCAAGGGCTGAGAGCTTCAGAT